>CAZMPV010000246.1:0-4965 GCA_964567985.1 uncultured Gemmatimonadaceae bacterium | reverse complement strand
TCGGGGCCGCAGGGATCGGCGATATTCGAAGCCTTCGAGGCTTTTTTCGTCTCCGGTTCCGTCGTTTCCAGTGAGTTCGTCTCACCACGACAGGGAACGGGCATGGCCGAGACCAAGACGATAGACGCGACCGAGCGCAAAGAGCAGGAAGCCCCGCTCGACGAGACCTACGAGGACCGGCCTCTCGACGACCTCTCCGACGAGGAGCTCGTCACGGCCCACCTCAATGGCCGTCCCGGGGCGTTCCAGGACCTGTACGACAGATATCGTGACCGCCTCATCCACTTCGTGATCCGCAAGACCGGGGATCCGGACCGGGCCCAGGATCTCGTCCAGGAGGCGTTCATCCGGGTGACCCGCCACCTGCACCGCTTCGACACGACGAAGAAGTTCTCGACCTGGGTCTACACGATCGCGAGCAATCTCTCGAAGAACGAGCTGCGAAACCGCTCCCGGAGCCCGCTGGTCCTCTTCCAGCGCCTCACGAGCAACTGGGACGAGGATCACCGTCCGCTCCAGTTCGAGGACTCGAGCACCCAGCCCGACGATCTCTACAACAAGCGGTACATCAAGAAGATCGTCGAGGAGACGGTGGAGGAGCTGCCCGAGCACCACAGGCTCGTCTTCCGCCTCCGGGAGCTCGAGGGCAAGAGCTACGAGGAGATCGCCGAGATCACCGGCGTGAACCTGGGCACCGTGAAGAGTCGGCTCCACCGGGCCCGCAACTCCTTCGCCCAGAAGATCGAGCCCTATCTCAACTGACGCCCGGTGAGCCGCGACGGACGTCCGCCGGTGTGACGGCCGCCGTCCGACCCCGGAAGCGAGGAAGGCCCGGACCGATTCGTCGGTCCGGGCCTTTTCTTCGTGGCGGGATGGTGGAATGGTAGAAAGGTGTCGAATCGCCGAGGCCGGCGCGCCCCGGGAGCCCCGAGGGGAGGAACGTTGTTCGACGAGCTGAGAGACGCCTTCCGTCAGGCGGTGGAGAACTTCAAGGCCGAGCTCGACCGGGACCGCGTGCCCGAGGAGGTGGACCGCCTCGTCTCGGGGATGCGGGACGAGGTCGTCGACGCCCGGGCGTACCTGGATCGCCTGGACGACGAGATCCGCTCGGCCCTGGAGCGGGCCGAAGCCGAAGAGGCCGAGGCGGAGACGTGCCGCCGCCGGGAGCGGATGGCCCGGAAGATCGACGACGAGGAGACCGCCCGCCTGGCCGCCCGGTACGCCGAGAGGCACGAGAAGAGGAAGGCGGTCCTGGAGCGGAAGGCCCTCGCGCTCGAGGAGGAGCGGGACCTGCGTCGGGCCGAGCTGAAGGAGATGACGGCTCGCCTGAAGGAAGCCCGGGCGAAGCGAGACGGGCTCGCGGCCCAGGCCGGCCGCACCGGCGCCCGGGAGTCGCTGAGCGAGGCCGACGACCTCTTCGCCGAGCTCGACCGGATGGCCGAGAGAGTCGAGGACACCGAGCGCCGGGCCCGGGCGGCCGAGGAGATCGGCGCCGACCTGGACGACGAGGGCGATCCGGAGAACACCGACCCCGAGGCCGTCGCCGACGCGCGCCTCGAGGAGCTCAAGCGTCGGATGGGGAAGGGCTAGGAGTCCGCGAGCCCCCGGTGGGTGAGGAGTCCCGCGCATTCCCCGGCCAGGAAGAGGAGGTCCTCCCGCTCTCCTGCTGTCAGCGCCTCGGCTCCCACGTCGTCTCCCCGGACCACCAGCCACCAGCGCCGAGCTTCGTCCCGGGCCAGGAGGACGGCCGCTTCGCCCTCCTCGATCGCCAGGGCCGGAGGCTCCTCCCCCGCGAGCGGCCCGAGGTGGCCGCCGTCGAAGCTCGTCCGGGCCGGCTCGACCTCCAGGTCCAGGACGAAGAACGGGCTCACCTCTTCCCCCGTCCCCTCACCGGCTGTGCTCACGATGGCCCCGACCTCGCCGTCGAGGAGCATGATGCACCGCCAGACGGGAAGCGCGAAGCGGGTCCGCTCGCCCTCTCCGCCCCAGAGGGCGAAGGTGCGCCCTTTCCCCTGGCCTCCCCGGCCGTACTTCGTCAGGTCGATGATCCCGTCGTCCATGATCGGAAGGTAGCTTGACCTCCGGGCCCCTCGGCGTCAATCCGATCCCCCGGCCCCGGAAGCCTGGCCACCGTGGAGCGGAGCAAATACATTCCCGGCACCCTGGATTCACCGCGGAACCCACTTCTTCAACGACCTGCCAGACGGGCTCAGCATGGAAAACTGGATCGGCGTGGCAATCTGGATCGTCCTCGGAGCCGTCATCGGCCTCGTCATGAAGGCCGTGGTGAGGCTCCCCGAGGAGACGTCGGGACACACCGTGGTCCTGATGATCCTGGGCGCCTTCGCCGCCGTGATCGGCGGCATGCTCGGCGTCGGGCTCTTCCACTTCTACGAGCCTCTGGCCCTGAGCGTCGGCGGGATGGCGTCGGCCGCGGCCCTCGCCCTCCTCCTGACCTTCATCTACCGCTGGGGCGTGAAGGGGCTGATCTGACCGTCCGGGGCGCCGCGAAGCCGGATCTCGCCGAAGCGTTCACGAGCCTCCCCCCTCCATGTCCGACTCCCTAGCCTACGTCGAGGCCGAGCTCCCCCGCTTCCGGGAGGAGCTCTTCGACTTTCTCCGGATCCCCTCGGTCTCGGCACGCTCCGAGCACGACGAAGACACCCGGGCCGCCGCAGCCTGGCTGGCCGACCGCCTCCGGGACGCCGGGCTCGAGGCCGAGATCCTGGAGACCGAACGGCACCCGATCGTCCTCGGGGAGTGGCGAGAAGCGGGTCCCGACGCCCCCACCCTACTGATCTACGGCCACTACGACGTCCAGCCGGTGGAGCCCCTGGAAGAGTGGGACTCGGAGCCCTTCGAGCCCGACGTCCGGGACGGCCGGATCTACGCCCGGGGCTCGGCCGACGACAAGGGCCAGCTCTACATGCACGTGAAGGCCCTGGAGGCCGAGCTCCGGGGCGGCGACGGCGCCCTGCCGGTGAACGTCGTGGTGCTGGCCGAGGGCGAGGAGGAGATCGGCTCGCCGAACCTGATCCCCTTCGTGCGGGAGCACCGGGACCGGCTGGCCTGCGACGGCGTCGTGATCTCCGATTCCACCATGTTCGCCCCCGGCCTCCCCTCGCTCCTCTTCTCCCTGCGGGGGCTGGCGTACTTCGAGATCGGCGTGAGCGGCCCCGCCGGCGACCTCCACTCCGGCAGCTACGGGGGCGCGGTCATGAACCCCGCCACCGCCCTGGCCCGGATGGTCGCCTCGCTCCACGACGACGAGAACCGGGTGGCGATCCCCGGCTTCTACGACAACGTGGTGGAGTGGGACGCGGAGACCCGCCGGGCGATCGCGGACCTCCCCTTCGACGAGGAGGAGTACCGGGAGGAGCTCGGGCTGACCGAGCTGGCCGGAGAGGCCGGCTTCTCGACCCTGGAGCGGCTCTGGATCCGTCCCACGTGCGAGGTGAACGGCCTTCTGTCCGGCTACACGGGCGAGGGGGCGAAGACGGTCCTCCCGGCACGCTCCATGGCCAAGGTCAGCTTCCGCCTGGTCCCGGACCAGGACCCGGACCGGGTCGGCGACCTCCTCCGGGACCACCTGGAGCGGGTGGCCCCTGCGGGAGTCGAGGTCGAGGTCAGCGCGCTGCACGGAGGGCGGCCGTGGCGGGCCGAGCTGGAGGGCCCCCTCTTCGACGCGGCGAAGCGGGCCCTGGCCCGGGCCTTCGGAACCGAGCCCGTCCTGACCGGCGAAGGGGGATCGATTCCCATCGTAGTGGAGTTCGAGGAGATCCTGGACGCCTCCTGCCTCCTCATGGGCTTCGCCCTCCCCGGCGCGAACATGCACGCCCCCAACGAGTGGTTCCCCGTGGAGAACTTCGAGACCGGGATCGAGGCGCTGGCGCTCCTCTACGACGAGCTGGACGGGTCGCTCTGATCGGCGGCCGTCCCCGGCGCGAGCATGGCGCCGGCCCGGAGCAAGGCTCGGGCCTTCTCGAGGGTCTCCTCGTACTCCCGGGCCGGATCCGAGTCGGCCACCACACCGGCCCCGGCCTGGACGTAGGCCCGGCCGTCGGCGACCACCACCGTGCGGATCGTGATCGCCGAGTCCATGTTCATCCCGCCGAACCCGAAGTGGCAGACGGCCCCGGCGTAGGGACCCCGGCGCACCGGCTCCAGCTCGTCGATGATCTCCATCGCCCGGACCTTCGGGGCGCCGGTCACGGTGCCGGCCGGGAAGCAGGCCCGGAAGACGTCCATGGCCGACAGCCCGCCCCGGAGCTCGCCCTCGACCTGGCTCACGAGGTGCATCACGTGGGAGTAGCGCTCGACGACCATGAGCTCCGGCACCTCGACGGAGCCGAAGCGGGCGACCCGGCCGACGTCGTTTCTGCCGAGATCGACGAGCATCCGATGCTCGGCTCGCTCCTTCTCGTCGGCCCTCAGCTCCTCGGCCAGGCGCCGGTCCTCTTCGGGCGTCCCGCCCCGGGCTCGTGTTCCGGCGATGGGCCGGACCGTGACCCGTTTCTCCTCGAGCCGGACCATGATCTCCGGGGAGCTCCCGACCAGGGTGAGGTCGTCGAGCTCCAGGAAGTAGAGGTACGGGGAGGGGTTCAGGGAGCGGAGCGCCCGGTAGAGGTCGAAGGGCGAAGCGTCGAGCTCCATGCTCAGCCGCTGGCTCGGCACGACCTGGAAGGCGTCTCCCTCCCGGATGTACGCTTTGATGCGCCGGACCGCTCCCTCGTACTCCTCCTGGCTCATGGTGGACCCGAAGTCCGGGTCCCGTGCCGGTTCGTCGGAGAGCTGGAGGGGGCCGGGCGAGGCCTCCCGGGTGAGCTCGTCCACCACCCCGGCGGTCCGCTCGGCGGCGTCGTCGTAGCGCCTCCGGAGCTCGTCCCGATCCGGCTCTCCTCCGACCGGCACGGCGGCGATCGCCATGGCCCGGCCCAGGAGGTTGTCGATGGCCAGGACCACGTC
>CAZMPV010000245.1:0-5000 GCA_964567985.1 uncultured Gemmatimonadaceae bacterium | reverse complement strand
CCCGGAAGGACGGGGTCGATGTCGGCGAGCCCGTAGGCCTTCCAGAGGAAGGTGGCCGTCACCCCGCCCACCATGGCCGCCGCGGCCCCGTGGCGGTTGGCCCGGCGCCAGAAGATCCCCAGGACCACGGGCATGAAGAAGCTCGACGCCATGAGCGCGGTGAAGAGCAGGACGATGAACTGGACCAGCTCCCCCTCGCCGACGCCGGTCAGCAGGAGGATCACCGGCGCGATCCCCACCACTCCGATCCCGATCCGGTCCATGCGCACCTTCTGGGCTTCGTCGGCATCGGGGTTCACCAGGTTCTGGTAGATGTCCACCGAGAGCGCCGAGCCGGCGACGATCAGCAGGGAGTCCACGGTGGACATCATGGCCGCCGTGATCGCCGCCAGCATCATCCCCCCGAGAAACGTCGGCAGCACCGCCCGGGCGATCATCGGCATGGCCAGGTCGCCGGTGGGAAGCTGGGGAAAGAGGACCCTGCTCGCCACGCCCAGGAGGCAGACCAGGAAGTTGATGACGGTGATGGCGACGATGGCCAGGAGCACCCCCCGGCGGATCGCCTTCATGTCCTTCATTGCGTAGAGGCGGATCAGGCGGTCCGGCGTCGAGACGGCGCCGAGCATGAACGCCAGCCCCATGGTGAAGAGGAGGCTCGGCGCCAGGCCCTCCCACGTGAACGTCGTGGGGTCGAGGGCCTCGGCGTAGCGGAGCATCCCCCCGAAGCCGTCGAGCTGGCGCAGGGCCAGGGGGAAGGCGATCAGGGCGCCCAGGACCATGATCACGAGCTGGGCGAAGTCGCTGTAGACCACGGCCAGCATGCCGCCGACGATCGTGTACGCCAGGAGGATGGCGGTGAACCCCACCATGCCCCAGCGGGTCGGCACGCCGAAGGCGATGTTGGCGATGAGGCCGCCGGCGACGATCTGGGCCTGCACGTAGACCACCGTGGCCACGAGGATGATCACCGCCCCCAGGGCCCGGACCCCCTTGCTGGCGTAGCGGCGCTCCAGGTAGGCGGGAAGCGTCAGCTCCCGGACCCGGGTGAAGCGGGGGGCCAGGACGGCGGCCGTGAACCAGTAAGCCAGGGGCAGGGATAGGGCGACCCAGGCGAAGGACCACCCCGAGGTGTGGACGACGCCGATGGTGCCGATGAAAGTGCCGGCGCTGGTATTGGTGGCGGCCAGCGTGGCGCCGCCCAGGAGCCAGCCCAGCCGCCCCCCGGCGATCCAGTAGTCGTCCTCGCCGGTGGTGTGGCGCAGGCTGTACCAGCCGATGACCGCCACGAGGGCGAAGTAGACGCCGAAGACGACGAGCTGGACGTTCACCGCTCCGAAAACCAGATCCAGAGGCCGTAGCCCACCAGGATCAGCCCGAAGGCCACGAAGGGCCCCCAGAAGACCACGCTTCCGGCGCCGCCGCTCACGCCGCTCCCCGCCGGAGCGCCCTGAACCCCCAGACGGCCAGGACCGCCAGGAGCAGCACGACCCCGAGGTCGAGGGCCCGGGCGAACGTCAGCACCGGCGGCTCGCCCTCCCGGAGACCGATCGAGACGAGCCCCGGCACGACCTGGACGTCCATCTCGTAGCGTCGCACCCCGGCCTCGGTGGACTCGACCTCGCCCAGGACGGTGGGAAAGGTGCCGGTCACGTAGTGGTCCTCGGGCAGGGCGAGCCGAGCCGTGAACGTCCCGGGCCGGGCCTCCTCCGGGGGCCACGCCACCTGGACCACCGGAAGACGCGTCCGGGTCCGGGACGCGCCGGAGGGCCTCTCCGACATCACCCGGTAGGAGATCTCCATCGTGGTGGAGTCGCCCGGGACCGATCCCTCCAGGGGGATCGTCGCCCGCCCGGCCGGCTCCCCGTCCCCGGCCGGCCACGGGACCGCCGTCGGCTCCCCACCTCCGAGCCGGGCCGTCATCTCCCGGATCCGGGTCCCGTCCACCGAGAGAGCCGAGAGGGGGATCCGGTCCACCCCCGGCGGCACCGCGAGGCGATAGACGATCCGGACCCGGACGTCCGGGCCGTCCCGGGGGAGATCGGCCTCCAGCGCCGCCGAGCGCACCCGTCCGGAGGCGGACGGGCCGGACGCCCCCTCGCCGCCGTGCTGAAGCGCCGCGACCCCTGCGGGCGCGAGGAGGAAGAGAACCGCCGTCACGACGGCCCGGGATCGAGCCGCTCTCAGCTCCAGACCTCCTCCAGGACCCGGAGGGCGTTTCCTCCCATGACCTTGGCGATCTCCTCGTCGGAGTAGCCGTGGGCCACGAGCCAGCGGAGGAGATTGTGCGAGCCCTCCGTGGGATTCTCCAGCCCCTTCACGTACTCGACCTCGGGGTGCTCGGCCGAGTCGTCGCCGGCGGCGCCCTTCCGGGATTCGTCCAGGGAGAGGTTGGCGCTGTAGACCCGGTGGAGGCCGCCGTGGTCCCCGTAGACGGTGTCGGGTCCGAAGGAGACGTGGTCGATCCCGACCAGGTCGGCGACGTACTCGAAGTGGGCCATGACCGCGTCCAGGTCGTGGACCCGCTTCTCCCGGGTGATCGTGGTGTGGGGCGCCGCCTCGATCCCGATGACGCCTCCATTCTCCGCACACACCTCCAGGACCTCGTCGGGGGCCAACCGATTCGAGTCCCAGAGCGAGCGGGCCCCGATGTGGCTCAGCACGATGGGGTGCTCGCTCACCTCGATGGTGTCCAGGGTCGTCCGGTCGCCGCAGTGGGAGCAGTCGATGAGCATGCCGACCCGGTTCATGCGCTCGACGGCCTTCCGGCCGAAGGAGGTCAGCCCCCCGTCGCCGGGCTCCTTGAGCCCGCTCCCCAGGGCGTTCGCCTCGCTGTAGGTGACCCCCAGCGCCCGGACCCCGAGCCCGTAGAGGATCTCGATCCGGTCGAGCTCGTTCTCGATCATGGCCGCCCCCTCCATGGAGGCGATCCACGCCACCTTTCCCTCCCTGTGGGCCCGGTGGATGTCGTCCACCCCGGTGCAGTGGATCACGAAGTCCTGGTGGGCCAGGTCGCAGAGCCGCATCCCCAGGTCGTGGATCACGTCCCGCCACTGCCAGCCGCTGTGGGAGTGGATCGTGCAGAGGCCGTCCAGGAGGTTGTCGAAGACGGCGTCCCAGCTCGACGCCGCGAGCCCCTCGAAGGCCGTGGCGATCCGGCCCTGGCGGACGTATTCGGGGGTCTCCTCGATGCGCTCGGGGAAGACGCCCAGATGCTCGTGGAGGGAGATCAGGACGTTCTCGTCCACGATGCGCCCGACCCGCTCCTCCTGATCGGGCTCCAGCGGAACCGGGTGTGGCTCGACCCGCCCGAGCTCGTCGGCCAGCTCGAAGGCCCGGTAGTCCCGCCCGGGCTCCAGGTAGTCGAAGGAGCGGTATCCGTCGTGGCGCTCGGTCGGGCTCATGGTGTCGCTGTGGTCTGGGTGGGAACGAATCCGACGATGCGGAGGGGCGCTCCGCTTCCGCCGGCGATCTTCATCGGCAGGGCCACCACGTAGGCGCCCCACGGGGGGAGCCGGTCGAGGCGGGCCACGTTCTCGAAGCCGGGGATCCCGGCCTCGTAGAGGATCCTGTGGGCCATGAAGTCCGTGGACTGTCCGTAGTCGATGCTCGGGGTGTCGAGACCCACGGCCGCCACCGCCCGATTCTCCACGAGCCAGCGGGCGGCGTCCGGGTGCAGCCCCGGGAAGTGGAGCTGGGGCACGGCCTCCGGCCCGGCGGCCTCGGTGCCCAGGTAGCGGGCCCGGTCCGGCCAGCGGTCGCTCCAGCCCGTGCGCAGGAGGAGGATCGCCCCCTCGGGGATCCGGCCGTGGGCGGTCTCCCACGCCTGCAGGTCCGAGACCCGGACCCGGTAGTCGGGGTTCACCGACGCCGAGTCCGAGACGTCCACGACGGCGGCGGGGGCGATCAGCCGGGAGAGGGAGACCTCGTCCGTCGTCGCCCGATCCCGTGCGAAGTGGATCGGCGCGTCCAGGTGTGTGCCCCCGTGCTCGGCGGCCGAGAAGCGGTAGGCGGCATAGAAGTAGCCGCCCTCGGTCTCCCCGTGGGCCACCTCCTCGAGGTCGAAGGACTCGGCGGTGGGCCAGTAGATCGTCTCCTCGGAGAAGGCGTGGGTCAGGTCCACCCACTCCCCGGCGGCGCCGGTGAAGACGTCGGCCACTTCGAATCCGGCCTCCTCCGGCGGGCCACATCCGAGGAGGAGGGCGAACACCACGACGAGGGCCGGAACGGACGATGCGCGCACGGCGACCTCCCGGTTCGGGGCTCGGAGCTCACGGTCTCCGGATCCGCGCCGGGGCGACGGAAGCTGACGCGGACCGGACGATCACGTTAAGATGGGGACCGACCGTGCCCGGAGCCACACACCTCACCGCCATGACCGACGTCGTCCTCCACGAGGCCCGCCTCGATCGCCTCCGCCTCCGGGTCCGGAACCCGGAGCGGATGGCCGCCTTCTACGGCGAGGTGCTCGGCCTCGTGCGCGCCGATTCGGCGGAGGGGATCGTCCTGGCTCCGTCGGCGTCCGACGGGCCTCCCTCCTTCCGGCTCCACCTCTCCGGGGACCCCGACGCGGTTCCCGGGCCGAGCCCCTCGGTCGGCCTCTACCACTTCGCCCTCCTCTACCCGGACCGGCCCGCCCTGGCCCGGGCCGTGGCGGCCGTCCTCGACGCCGGCTGGGAGCGGATCGACGGGGCGTCGGACCACGGGGTCTCGGAAGCCTTCTACCTCCGGGACCCGGAGGGGAACGGCGTCGAGCTCTACCGGGACCGGCCCCCGGAGGCGTGGCCGGAGGACGACGGGGAGGTCGCCATGACCACCGAGCGCCTCGACGTGGAGGCCCTCCTGGCAGAGGCCGACCAGGAGACCGGGCCCGCGGTCCCCACCCTCGGCCACGTCCACCTCCACGTCTCCGAGCTCGAGGACGCCCGGCGCTTCTACGTCGACGTCCTGGGCCTCCGGGTGCGCCAGAGCAGCTATCCCGGGGCCCTCTTCCTGGCCGCCGG
>CAZMPV010000244.1:0-5004 GCA_964567985.1 uncultured Gemmatimonadaceae bacterium | reverse complement strand
AGCTGGTCCGGCTGGCCATGCCGAGGCGGGTCTACACCCAGAGCCACGTGGACTATCTGGTCGAGGCGGTGGTCAGCGTCTTCGAGCGCAGGGAGGAGGTCGGAGGCTTCCGCTTCACCTGGCAGGCCGACGTGCTCCGGCACTTCACGGCCCGCTTCGAGCCCGACTACGACTTCGGCGCTTGGATCCCGTGACGACGCCTCCGGGTATCACGCCGGTGCTGGACGGCCGCGAGGGCCGTCCTCGATCCAGCCCATTCGGTCCCTCATGACGCGTCTTCCCAGCCTCCCGGGTCTGCTGGCCCTGGCGGTCCTCGTCCCCGCGGCCTCCGAGGCCGCCGCCCAGGACGTGGAGCTCCTGGGGCGGATCTACGGGACCCGGCCGCCGGCGGGGTACTACGAGACCCGGGCCCGGAACCCCGACGCGTACACCTTCGAGCGGGCGTGGAAGCCCCGGCTCCAGGCCCGCATCGGCGGCGGTGGGCCCGGCGACGACGAATCCCTCGAGGACGGGAACCCCGCCGCCGTCGACGGCGGGGCGGCCCAGGGAACGGAGAGCGTCGTGGCCGCCACCCTGGGCCGGCGGGAGGGAACCGTGGAGGGGGACTTCGCCTTCCCGGTCGTCCTGGGGCTCTTCTCCGACAGCGGCGAGCCGGCGTACACGCAATCCACCGTCCAGACCGAGTTCTTCGACGGCCCGAACTCCGAGTTCAAGACGGTTCCCCAGTACTACGACGAGATCTCCGGGGGGCGGGTACGGCTCGACGGGGTCACCCACGACTGGGTGCGGACGGATCTGACCCGGGAGGAAGTCACCGACGGCGAGAGCGGGCTCGGGCCCGGTCAACGGGTCGGGGAGTTCATCGTGCATGTCGTGAGCGAGCTCGACGCCATGGGCGTGGACTGGGGACGCTTCGACAACGACGGGCCCGACGGCGTTCCGAACTCCGGCGACGACGACGGCTACGTGGACGTCCTGGCCGTGATCCATCCGACCCGGGGCGCGGAGTGTGGCGGCAGCGGGAACGACGATCGGATCTGGTCGCACCGCTGGACGCTGTCGTCGGCGTGGAGCAGCGAGACGGACGCGGACGGCGATCCCATCGCCTACCAGACCGAGACGCCCTCGCAGAGCACCGACCACCCGATCCGGATCAACGACTACACGATCCAGCCCCTGATCTCCTGCGACGGCGTCAGCGTCAACGAGATCGGCGTCATGGCCCACGAGCTCGGCCACGGCTTCGGCCTGCCGGACCTGTACGCCACGAACAACTCCAACCACACCGGTGTCGGAAACTGGGCGCTGATGGGCACCGGAACGTGGGGCTGCCGGGGTGGCAATCCGTCCCATCCCTGCCACATGTCGGCGTGGTCGAAGGCGGTGCTGGGCTGGGTGGACGTGGTGGACCTGACCCGGGGAGAGGACCTGGGCACCCTGGAGCTCCCGCCGGTGGAGTCGTCGGGAACGGTCTACCGGGTGGCCGCCGGCGACGGCTCCGGCGAGTACTTCCTCCTGGAGAACCGCCAGCCCCAGCCCGGGGGCTTCGACGAGGAGCTCTACGCTCCCGGCCTGCTGCTCTGGCACATCGACCCCGATGTCATCGAGAGCACGTGGCCGACGAACACGATCAACAACGACCGGGACCACCTGGGCATCTGGCTCCGCCAGGCCGACGGCCAGGACGACCTGGCCCGGAGCGGCGGTGGCCGGGGCGACGCCGGCGATCCCTACCCGGGCTCCACCGGCCAGACGGTCTTCCACGCCTCCTCGGCGCCGGCGTCCTTCACCCACGACGGGCGCTCGGCCGGCGTGACCTTCCTGGAGATCGGCCAGGGGCCCGGCGAGGCCGTGAGCCTCCGGGCCGTGACCCGCTACCAGGACGTCCGGCTCCAGGTCGAGGGCACCGCGTCCGCGGACGAGCCCCTGCTGACCGTGGACGGCCAGGACCAGGCCGGGACCGAGCACGTGGTGCGCTCGGCCCCCTTCGAGGAGCACGTCTTCGAAGCCGCGCCGGGACAGGAGGAGTCCGAGGGCGTCCGCATCAGCTTCCAGGGATGGGAGGACGGGGCTCCCCGGATCCGGGACTTCGTCACCCCCCTGGAGGACGTCACCCTCGTCGCCACCTACGGGGGGCGGGAGCTCCGGGTGGCCGTGGAGCTTCTCAGCCCCGTCGAGGGCCTCTCTCCCGGGAGCGTGGTCTTCGACCCGGGAACGCCCGACGGCTGGGTCCCCGAGGGCGCCACCGTGACCGTGGCCGCCGAGCCCCGGACGGGCTTCGCCTTCGCGGAGTGGGGGGGCGCCCTGGCGGACCGGGAGAATCCGACGACCCTCACCGTCGACGAGCCCGCGGACGCCTCGGCCCGCTTCGAGAAGACCTTCGCGGCCGCCACGCCGGGGGAGCTGGAGGTCCGGGCGGCCGTGGAGCATGCCATCGAGCTGGTAGCCGCCAACGCCAACTCGCCGGTCACCTGGACGCTCGCGAACGGCAGCCTTCCCGACGGAATGCGCTTCGAGAGCGTCGGGCGGATCTCGGGTGCGGCACTGGAGAAAGGCAGCTTTCCGTTGACCCTGGACGTCCAGGACGGCATCGGCCTCGAGGCCACCGCGACCCTCGTCCTGGAGGTCCAGGACCCCGGCTTCTCCCTGGAGCTCCTCACCGGGCCGTTCCTGGCCGGTGACGAGGTGCCCCAGGGGCCCGAGAGCGCGTACCTGGACCGGAACGGCAACGGGAACGGGGGCTATGACCTGGGCGATCTCCGGGCCTACGTCCTGGACAACCCCGACCTGCCCATGAGCGGCGAGCTGCCCCAGCTCATCCGCATGCTCGTGCCGGCCGTGGACATGAAGTCCGGGGCGTCGGCGGACTCCGGCGACACCGGGGGAGGCGGGCCGTGATCCGGCGAGCCCGGCACTTCGCGCTGGCGGCCGCCCTGGCCCTCGGGCTCGGCGCCTGCGATTCGGGTCCGAGCGGCCCCGGAACCGTCCAGGCCCGGGTGACCGGAGGCGAGACCCCGGCCGGCGCCGCCGTGGTGGAGGTCACCGGGAAGGGGATCCGGGGCTTCGAGGCGGCCGGCGGCACCCGGGTCTACTCCGGAGAGCTCTCGGAGGGTTCGAACGTCTACCGGGTGGTCCTGGTGAACGGGGCCGACGCCGGCGAGCTGCGCTTCGGGATCCGGGTCGACGACCGGGGCGCCGAGCTGCCGTCCGCCGCGGTGGTCATCGCCGCCGACACGGCGAACCGTCCGATCGGCACGCCCGGCGATCTGGCCGTCCACATCGAGCCGTGAGGGTGCGGTCCCGGCTTCCGGGGCTCGCGGCGGCGGTGATCGTGGTGGTCGCCGCGTGCGGGGGCGAGCCCCCGGCCCAGGGAGACCCTTCCGGCGACCCGGGAGCAACGCCTCCGCCGCCGACGCCCGACACCGTCCGGGTCCACCTCGGGGAGTACTTCATCGACATGCCCGACACCCTGACCCCACGGGTCCGGGCGCTCCGGGTGACGAACGACGGGATGCACGTCCACGACCTCTGGGTCCGGCCCGAGCGGGGTGACTCGGCCCTGACGGCCTTCGCCACCCCCCTGGATCCGGGGGAGTCCCGGAACCTTCCGCTGGACCTGGCGCCCGGCCGGTACTACCTCAACTGTCAGGTAGCCAACCACGAGGGCCGGGGGATGTATCACACCCTCGTCGTCGTACCGGAAGCCGAGTCCTGACACCGGAGGCCGCGCCATGACCACCGCCACCTGGATCACCATGATCGGGATCCTCGCCTTCGTCTGGGGCGGCTTCGCCCTGGCCCTGAAGACGGCGATCCGGAAGGAGGGGGAGAAGCTCCGGGAGGAGGAGGGGGCCGGCTGAGCCGACGGCTGGCCTCAGCTGCCGTCCTCCGCCGTGACCGCGTCCGGCCGGGCGGGCCCCTTCAGGACCCGGCCGGGCCTGTGGCCCGTCAGCGAGGCGTCCCGGATGATCGGCACCCCGTTCACCAGCACGTGCCGGATGCCCACCGGGTACCGGTGCGGATCGGTGAAGGTGGCCTGGTCGGTCACCCGCTCCGGGTCGAAGACCGTCAGGTCGGCGTACATCCCTTCGGCCACCCGTCCGCGCTCGGTCTGGCCGACGTGGTCCGCAGGCAGGGACGTCATCTTCCGGACGGCCTCCTCCAGGCTCAGCACGCCCAGCTCCCGGACGTAGCGCCCCAGGATCCGGGGGAACGCCCCGTAGCTCCGGGGATGGGGGAAGCCGAGCCCGTAGCCCAGGGGGTCGCCGTCGGTCTCGAACATGCCCCAGGGGTGCTGCATGATGCGCTGGACGTCCTCCTCGCTCATGGCGTGGTAGATCGCGCTGAAGCCGCCCTGGGGGGCGAGCTCCATCACCAGGCCGATCCCCGCGTCGATCGAGTTCGGCAGACCCCGGTCCTCGGCCAGGTCGCAGAGGCGCCGGCCGTCGTACTCGGGGAGCGCCCGCACGGTCCGGAACTGGATGCGGCAGAGGTCGTCGCCGGTCCAGACCGTGCGCCACTCCTCCCGCATCTCCTCGCGCATCCGGGCCCGGAGCTCGGGATCGCCGAGGCGGGCCGCGAGAGAGTCCTGCCCCCCGGCCAGGGCCCACTCCGGGAAGAGGACGCTGGAGCCGGTGCTCGCCGCCGTGTAGGGGTACTGGTCGTGCTTCACGTCGAGGCCGGCCTCCCGGGCCGAGTCCACCAGGGCCAGGGAGCGCTCGCTCCACCCCCACTGGCCCGGGCCGAAGGCCTTGTGGTGCTGAATCTGGGCCGGGATGTCGGCTTCGTCGGCGATCCGGATCAGCTCCCGCACGGAGTCCAGGAGGCCGGTGGCCTCGTTTCGCATGTGGGAGGTGTAGATGCCGCCGTGAGACGACGCGACCCGGGCCAGCTCGACGATCTCCTCGGTCTCGGCGTAGTAGGCCGGCGTGTACTGGAGCCCGGTGGAGAGGCCCAGGGCCCCGTCCTCCATCGCCTCCCGGACCAGGCCCTTCATCTCCTCCA
>CAZMPV010000243.1:0-5017 GCA_964567985.1 uncultured Gemmatimonadaceae bacterium | reverse complement strand
CCTATGTTGGCGGCGCCGTTTCGGGGATATCGAGGGTCTTCGGGACCCTCGTTTTCGTGGTGGGTGCCCTCGGGTGCGCCGCATCCCGGGCCGCACCACCGGGCCCGGCCGTCCCGGCCGAGCCGGTGGCCCGCCGAGCGGCGGAGACCGCCCGGATCGAGGCCCCCACGCGGGCCGTCTTCGGGTGGGAGATGAACGAGTCGGGAACCCGGCTCTCGGGACGGGGCGTCGCCCGGACGGAGCCTCCGTACAGGGTGCGTCTCGATTTATTCCTCGACAATGGTGAGACGGCGGCCCGGGCCGCCCTGGTGGGCGACGACCTGCGGCTCCCGGAGGAGGTGGACCGCCGGCTGGTGCCGCCGCCCCCCCTCCTCTGGGCGTCCATGGGCGTCTTCCGACCGGGAGACGACGCCCGCCTGGAGGGCGGGTGGCAGGGCGAGGGCGACGAGGTCGTCCTGCGCTACGCCCGGCCGGACGGCCGGACCCTGGAGTACCGCGTCCGGGGCTCGGCCGTGACCGCCGCGGCCCTCCTCCGGGACGGGCGGGTCGAGGAGCGTGTGGAGGTCCTGGAGGCAGGCGAGGGGACGATCCCGGAGAGGACCCGGTACCGGCACCTGGGAGAGTTCAGAGAGCTCACGGTGAACCTCGAGACCACAGAGCGTGTCGAAGGCTACCCTTCCGAGATCTGGGATCCGCGCCGCTGAGCGCGCCGTCCGGCGCGCGGCCGGGGCGCTGGTCCTGGCCGTCGTCTGCCTGGCTACGGGGTGCAACTACAGCTTCCGGGCCGGGGCCGGCTTCCCGGACTACATCGAGACGGTGGCGATCCTCCCCTTCGAGAACGAGACGGATCGCTTCGAGCTCACCGACGAGGTCCACCGGCAGCTCCTCCGGGAGCTCCCCCGGGCCCTGGGGGTGCAGCCGGCCGGAGAGGACGTGGCCGACGCGGTGGTCCGGGGCGTGATCACCCGCTACGACCTGTCGGCGCCGAACTACCGGCCCGCCGAGGGAGGCGGGCGCGCCGAAGTGCTCCAGCGAGAGGTTCGCATCGGCGTGGAGGTCCAGATCGTGGACCTGCAGGAGAATCTCATCCTCTGGGAGGACCGGGGGATGTCGGCCAACGGGCAGTATCTGGAGGCCAGCGGGACCGAGGAGGAGGGCCGGACCGAGGCCATCGAGCTCCTGGTCCAGGAGATTGTGGACGGTGCGCAGTCCAACTGGTAGTTTCGCCCAGCCTCGCCCCGGGGATCGGGGTCGCGGGCTCGCAGAACAGATGACCACGACGGGAGTGGAAACGTGATGCTGACCGCGGCGCTGGGGGCGGGCCTCCTCGGCCTCTGGCTGGTCCTCTCGGGCCACTACGAGCCCCTCATGGTCGGCTTCGGCGTCGGCGCCACCGTGCTGATCACCTGGACGGCCCGACGGATGGGGATCGTGGACCGGGAGGGAGTGCCCCTGCACCAGTTTCCGGGCGTGCTCCTCTACACGGCCTGGCTGGTGAAGGAGATGTTCGTGGCCAACGTCCAGGTGGCCCGGATCGTCCTGGCGCCCGCTCTGCCGATCAGCCCGACCCTGGTCCATTTCCGGGCCAGCCAGCGGACGGCTCTGGGGCGCGTCATCTACGCCAACTCGATCACGCTGACCCCGGGCACGATCACGACCGAGGTGAAGGGGACCGACCTCCGGATCCACACCATCGCCTGGAGCTTCGTGGACGGCCACGAGGAGGACGAGATGGACTACCGGGTCGCCGCCCTGGAGGGAGACGAGGCCTCCTGATGTTCATCGTCGCCGCCCTGGCGGTCCTGACGACAATGGCGCTGGCCATGGTCCGGGCCCTCCTCGGTCCCACGGTCTACGACCGGATCCTGGCCCTGAACGTCTTCGGCACGAAGACGGTGCTCCTGATCGCCGTGCTGGGCTTCCTGACGGGCCGGCCGGACTTCCTGGACCTCTCCCTGGTCTACGCCCTGATCAACTTCATCGGCGTCATCGCCATGCTGAAGTTCTTCGAGTACGGCGATCTGGGAGTCTCGGGCAGCTCGGCCTCCGAGGAGGGGGCCACGGCCGCCGGCCCGTCGCCCGGAGGTGGAGCTTGATGGGAGCGCTCCTCGACGGGCTGAGCTGGATCTTCATCCTCGGGGGCGGGTTCTTCGCCGTCACCGGGGGAATCGGGGTGCTCCGCCTGCCCGACGTCTTCACCCGCCTCCACGCGTCGGGGATGACCGACACCATGGGCGCGGGGCTGCTCCTCACCGGCCTCATGTTCCAGGCCGGGCTCAGCCTGATCACCGTGAAGCTCGTCCTCGTCCTCCTCTTCCTCTGGCTGACGAGCCCGGTGGCGACCCACGCCGTGGCCCGGGCGGCGCTCAACCAGGGGATCGAGCCCGTCGGCGCGGACGGGCAGGAGCTGGAGGGCGGCTCGTGACCGTCCTCATCGACGTCTTCCTCCTGGCGCTCCTGGCCGTCACGGCGGTGGCGATCCTCCGGGTCCGCAACCTCTTCGCCGTCGTCCTCCTGGCCGGGATCTACTCTCTCGTGTCTGCCGGGCTCTTCACCACCATGGACGCCGTGGACGTGGCCTTCACCGAGGCCGCCGTCGGAGCGGGGATCTCCACCGTCCTCCTCCTGGGCACGCTGCTCCTGGTGGGGACCGAGGAGTCGGAGCGGCCGGAGCACGGCCAGATCCTGCCCCTCGCGGTGGTGCTGGTCACCGGGGCGGCGCTGATCTACGGAACCTTCGACCTGCCCCCCTTCGGGGCCGCCGACAACCCGGTGCACCAGCACGTGGCGCCCCGCTACCTGACCGAGACGCCGGAAGCGATCGGGATCCCCAACGTCGTGACCGCGGTCCTGGCCAGCTACCGGGGCTACGACACCATGGGCGAGACGACGGTCGTCTTCGCCGCGGTGATCGGCGTCCTCGCCCTGCTGATGGGACGCAGACGCTCGCCGGCCGAGGAGGAGGAAAGCGGAGCCGCCGGTCCGGACGCGGGAGGAGGGCCGCCGGGCCCGGACGAAGGGGTGGGCCCATGAAGGACAACGTCATCCTCCGGGTGGCCTCGAAGATCCTGATCGCCCCGATCCTGCTCTACGCCCTCTACGTCCACTTCCACGGCGACTACAGCCCCGGCGGGGGCTTCCAGGCCGGGGTGATCCTGGCCGCGGGCTTCATCCTCTTCGGGCTGGTCAACGGGCTGGACGAGCTCCAGGCCGTCCTCCCGGTGGGCGTGGTCCGCACCTTCGCCGCCCTGGGCGTCCTCATCTTCGCCGGCACCGGCGTCGCGGCGATGGTCCTGGGCGGCAACTTCCTGGACTACGATTTCCTCCTCCACGACCCCCACCACGGGCAGCACCTGGGGATCATCCTGGTGGAGGCCGGCGTGATCACCACGGTTTTCGGCACCATGGTGCTGATCTTCTACCTCTTCGCCGGCCGCTCGGGGGTCGAGGAATGAACGTCCTGAGCCACTACAACTACTGGATCGTCATCGTCCTGATGATGGTCGGCTTCTACACGATCATCGCCCGGGGCAACCTGGTGAAGAAGGTGGTGGGGCTGAGCATCTTCCAGACCTCGGTCTTCATCTTCTACATCAGCCTGGGGAAGATCGTCGGCGGGACCGCGCCGATCCTGATCCAGGAGGGGGGCCACGGCGGGGAGGCGGCCGGACACGGAGCGGCCGAAGTCCTCTACTCGAACCCGCTCCCCCACGTCCTCATCCTCACCGCCATCGTCGTGGGGATCTCCGTGATGGCGTTGGCCCTGGCCCTGGTCGTCCGCATCAAGGAGACGTACGGCACCATCGAGGAAGACGAGATCCAACGGAAGGACCTGGAGATGGAGAGCACCACGTGAGCCCGGACTTCCTTCCTCCGGGCGTCGTGGAGAACCTCCCGGCCCTCCAGGTCGTGGTGCCGCTCCTGGCGGCCGCGGTCTGCGTCCTCGTCCGGAACCGGACGGTCCTCTGGACCTGGGCCACCCTGGTGGCCTGGTCGGTCCTGGGCATCGCCGTCCTGCTCCTGAGCCGGGTTCTCGCCGGTGGCGTCATCAGCTACCCCGTCGGGGGCTGGCCGCCGCCCTGGGGCATCGAGATCCGGATCGACGCCGCCAGCGCCTGGGTGCTGCTCCTGGTCTCGGTGATCGGGGCGGTGGTGACCACCTACGCCCGGAAGAGCGTCGAGCGGGAGATCGAGGCGAGCCGGGTGCCGCTCTTCTACGCGGCCTTCCTCCTCTGCCTGACCGGCCTGCTGGGGATCACGGTCACCGGCGACGTCTTCAACCTCTTCGTCTTCCTGGAGATCTCGTCGCTGGCCACCTACACCCTGGTGGCCATGGGACAGGACCGGCGGGCCCTGACCGCGGCCTTCCGCTACCTGATCATGGGCTCCATCGGGGCCACCTTCATCGTCATCGGCATCGGCATGATGTACGCCATGACCGGGACGCTGAACATGGTGGACCTGAGCCAGCGGCTCCCTCAGGTCATGGACACCCGCACGATCCGGGTGGCCTTCGGCTTCATCAGCGTCGGGGTGTTGCTGAAGCTGGCGCTCTTCCCCCTCCACCTCTGGCTGCCCAACGCCTACACCTTCGCCCCGTCCACGGTGACCGCCTTCGTGGCCGCGACGTCGACGAAGGTGGCGGTCTACATGCTGCTGCGCTTCTTCTTCACGGTCTTCGGGGCGGCCTTCTCGGTGGACGTGATGCAGCTCGACCTGATCCTGCTCCCCCTGGCGCTGGTGGCCATCGTCGTCACCTCGCTGGTGGCGATCTTCCAGGTGAACATCAAGCGGATGCTCGCCTACTCGAGCCTGGCCCAGATCGGCTACATGATCCTGGGCGTGAGCTTCGCCTCCGTGACGGGCCTGACGGCCGCTGCGCTGCACCTCTTCAACCACGCCCTGATGAAGGGGGCGCTCTTCATGGCCCTGGGCGCCGTCATGTATCGGGTGGGCTCGGTCCACATCGAGGCCATGTACGGTCTCGGAAAGCGCATGCCGTGGACCATGGGGGCCT
>CAZMPV010000242.1:0-5051 GCA_964567985.1 uncultured Gemmatimonadaceae bacterium | reverse complement strand
GAGTTCTTGTAGCCGCAGTGCTCCGACCACATGGCGCTGAAGACGCCGAGCTCGGTGAAGCTCGGCAGCCGGCCCATGATGTGGACGATCCGCTCGAACTCCTCCCGGCTGAGCCCGTGCTCCTCCACGAGCTCGGCGGTGATCTCCGGGTCGTCGGGTCGGGTGGGCGGGGCCGGGGTCTTCGGCTCGGCCGTCGTCTGGCTGGGGATGTCGTCTTGGCTCACGATGTCTCGATCCGTCGGATTCGCCGTCTGTCGGGTCGGTCCGGCCTGGCCGTCACGGCGTCACGCGGCCCCGGCCCGGGCCCGGTCGCCCACAAGGGAGGTGAAGAGGCCCAGGCCGTCGTCGGAGCCCAGGACCGCCTCGAGGGCCCGGTCCGGGTGGGGCATGAGGCCCAGGACGTTGCCGGCCCCGTTCACGATGCCGGCGATGTGGTGGGCCGAGCCGTTCGGGTTGGCCTCTTCGCTCAGCTTGCCGTCGGGGCTCACGTAGCGGAAGACGATCCGGTCCTCGCCCTCCAGGGTGGCCAGGGTCTCGGGGTCGGCGTGGTAGTTGCCGTCGGCGTGGGCCAGGGGCATGCGCAGCACCTGGCCGGCCCGGTAGTCCGACGTGTAGAGGGTGTCGTTGCGCTCCACCCGGAGCCAGCAGTCCTGGCTCTGGAACTTGAGTGACTCGTTGCGCAGGAGCGCCCCCGGAAGGAGGCCGGCCTCGCAGAGGATCTGGAAGCCGTTGCAGATGCCCAGCACGGGGCCTCCCTCGGCGGCGAAGGCTTCCACGGCGTCCATGACCGGGCTGAAGCGGGCGATCGCCCCGGGCCGGAGGTAGTCGCCGTAGGAGAAGCCGCCGGGCAGGACGACCGCGTCCACGTCGTCGAGGCCCGGCTCCCGGTGCCAGCGGTAGACCGGCTCGCCGCCGGCCAGCTCCACCGCCCGGTAGCAGTCCTGGTCGCAGTTGGAGCCCGGGAAGGTGACGATGGCGACCTTCATCTCAGCCTCCGTCGTCCCCGGCGGAATCGGCGCCGGCGGGGCCCAGGACCTCGATGTCGTAGTCCTCGGTCACCGGGTTCGCCAGCAGCTTCCGGCACATCTCGTCGGCGGCCCGCCGGGCGTCGTCCTCGGAGTCGGCGTCCAGGTCCACGTACATGTCCTTGCCCACCCGGACCTCCTCCACGCCGTCGAAGCCCAGGGAGTGGAGGGCGTGGTGGATGGCGTTGCCCTCCGGGTCCAGGAGCCCCTCGCGGGGCGTCACGCGGATCTCCAGTCGATATCGGGTCACGAGGTCTCCTCGTCGTCCGTCGTCTCGTCGTCGTCGTGGAAGCGGCTCGGCGCCACGTCCCGGTAGTCCAGCTCCCGGTGCTCGGCTCCGGCGTCGTCGGCCCCCGCTTCGTCCTCGTCCCGGAGCGGATCCCGGTCCGGGAGGCGCTCCATGAGGCCCATTCCGACGGACCGCAGGAGCCCCCAGGCGGTGTACGCCACCAGGAACGGGAAGAAGAAGTAGCGGGGCACCGCGACCGCCGCAAACACCGCTCCCACGACGAATCCCGTGGCCGCCAGGCCCCGGGCGCTCCGGAAGCCGATCCGGGGGACCACCGGGTACGGAACGTGGCTCACCATGAGCACGGAGAGCAGCACCATGCCGGCGGCCACGGCCTGCGGCCACGGAAGCCCCGATAGATAGGTATCGAAGAAGGCGGTCCGGCTGAAGGGGTAGTAGGTGGCGAGGATCATTCCCGCCGTCGGCGAGGGGAGGCCGTGGAAGTGGGCCTTCGCCCGGCCGGCCTGCTCGATGTTGAAGCGGGCCAGGCGCACGACCACCGCCGTCACGTAGACGAAGGCCAGGAGCCAGCTCCAGGTCCCCTCCTGGAGGTAGAGGACGTAGACGACCACCCCCGGCGCCACCCCGAAGGAGATCGCGTCCACCAGGGAGTCGAGCTCGGCTCCGAATGCAGAGCCGGTCCGGGTGAAGCGAGCCACCCGCCCGTCGAGCATGTCCAGCACCGCGGCGATGACCACCGCCCAGCACGCCCACTCCAGGTCGCCCCGGAAGGCCGCCACCACGGCGTAGAGGCCGAAGAAGAGGTTGCCCAGGGTGAAGGCCGACGGGAGGATGATCACCCCCCGCTGGAGTCCCCGGCGGTCGCGGCGCTCGGGGGGCGGGTCGTTCTCGCTCACCGGTCCTCCCCGCCCCGGGAGGGGCGTCCTCCGGGGCCGGCGTCGTCCCCGGCCGGGGCGGGCCCCGGCATCCGGGCCAGCGCCGTGCGGCCGACCCGGGCCCGGTCCCCCACGTCGCACGCCACCTCCCACTCCAGGGGCACGAAGGTGTCGACCCGGGAGCCGAAGCGGATCAGGCCGATCCGCTCGCCGCGCCGCACCTCGTCGCCTTCCTCCGGGTCCGTCACGATGCGCCGGGCCACCAGGCCGGCGATCTGCCGGACCAGCACCGGGCCGGCCGGGGTCTCGAGCCCCAGGCTCGCCTGCTCGTTCTCCTCGCTCGCCTTCGGCTTCCAGGCGATGGCGTAGCCCCCCGGGCGGTAGCTGCGGTGGACGACCCGGCCGTCCACGGGGGACCGCTGGACGTGGACGTCGAAGATGCTCAGGAAGATCGAGATCCGGCGGGCCGGACCCCCGAAGAGGGTGGGCTCGTCGACCTCGGTGATCTCCACCACCCGGCCCTCCCCCGGGGCCAGGACGAGGGCCGGATCGGACGGCCCCTCCCGGACCGGGTCCCGGAAGAAGTAGAGGACGAAGAGGGTGAGGACGGCGGCGACACCGGCGGCCGAGGTCCACCAGCCCCCCCGGAGCCACGCCAGGGCGCCGAGGCCGGCTGTGAGCGCCACGCCGGCGGCGATGAAGGGAGCACCCTCCCGGGCGAAGCGGATCAACGTCCGGTCCCGGAGCCCGAGGAGTCGAAGGTCGGCGGCCGGTAGTCGTCGAGCTCGGTCCCGGTCAGGCGCCGGAAGATCTCCAGGTAGCGCTCCGTGGCCGCCTCCACCACCTCGTCGGTCAGGTCCGGGGGCGGCGGCGACTTGTCCCACTCCTCCAGGGAGTCGAGCCAGTCCCGGATCGGCTGCTTGTCCAGGGACGGCTGCCCCCGGCCGACCTCGTAGCGCTCCCGGGGCCAGAAGCGGGAGGAGTCCGGCGTCAGGACCTCGTCGATGACGAGCAGCTCGCCGTCGGGCGCCTCGCCGAACTCGAACTTCGTGTCGGCCAGGAGGATGCCCCGCTCCTCGGCGGTCCGGGCCCCGAAGTCGTAGAGGCGCAGCGCCCGCTCCCGGAGCTCGGCGGCCCGGGCCTCGCCCACGATCTCCTTCACGCGCCCGAAGGTGATGTTCTCGTCGTGGCCCTCCTCCGCCTTCGTCGCCGGGGAGAAGATCGGCGGATCCAGGCGCTCGCTCTCCGCCAGCCCCTCGGGCAGGAGCTCGCCGGCCAGCGTCCCCCGGTCCCGGTACTCCCGCCAGGCGGAGCCGGAGAGGTAGCCCCGGACCACGCACTCCACCGGGACCGGCTCGGTGCGCTTCACCAGCATGGACCGTCGAGCCCACGCCTCCGGGTCGATCCCGTCCAGCGCCGGGACCCGCCCCGCGATGAGCGCCGGATCCACCGAGAGGAGGTGGTGGGGCTCGGGGGGCTCGATCCGGTCGAGCCACCAGGCGGTGATCTGGGTCAGGACCTCGCCCTTCCGGGGGATCGGCTGGGGCAGCACCACGTCGAAGGCGCTCACCCGGTCGCTGGCCACCATGAGGAGGGCGTCCGGGCCGGCCTCGTAGATGTCCCGCACCTTCCCCCGGCGGAGCAGCGGGAGGGGGAGGTCGGTGGTTCGGGTCGCGTCGGTCATACCCTGAGCTCCGGGTCGTCCAGGCGCCGCCGGGCGCTCTCGCCCAGCCGCTCCAGGACCGGCTCGACCCACTCGGCCAGGAAGCGCTCGACCTGCCGGGGCGCCCGGCCCACGTAGCGGGAGGCGTCCACCAGCTCGTCGAGCTCGTCCCGGTCGAGCCCGAAGGCCTCGTCGTCGGCGATCCGCTCCAGGAGGTCGGCCTCGGCGCCCTCCTTCATCCGCTTCGCCGCCTCCAGGGCGTGCTTCCGGATGCGCTCGTGGAGCTCCTGGCGGTCGCCGCCGGCCGCGGTGGCCCGCATCAGGACCCCCTCGGTGGCCATGAAGGGGAGGTGGACCTCCAGGTTCTTCCGGACCACCGCCGGATTCACCACCAGCCCCCGGGCGACGTTCTCCACCAGGACCAGGACCCCGTCCAGGGCGAGGTAGGCGTCGGGGATCGAGACCCGGCGGTTCGCCGAGTCGTCCAGGGTACGCTCGAGCCACTGGGTCGCCGCCGTCTGGGCCGGATCCTGGGCCAGGGTGATCACGTGGCGCGACAGAGCGCAGATCCGTTCGGCGCGCATGGGGTTCCGCTTGTACGGCATCGCCGAGGAGCCGATCTGCTCCTCCTCGAAGGGCTCCTCGACTTCCTGGAGGTGGGCCAGGAGGCGGAGGTCGTTTCCGAGCTTCGACGTCGACGCCCCGACGCCGGCCAGGGTGGCGAGCAGCGCGGCGTCCACCTTCCGGGGGTAGGTCTGGCCGGTCACCCCGTAGCGGCGCTCGAAGCCCATGCGGCGGGCCACCGCTTCGTCGAGGGCGTCCACTTTCTCGTGGTCGCCGTCGAAGAGCTCGAGGAAGGACGCCTGGGTGCCCGTCGTCCCCCGGACCCCCCGGAAGCGGAGCCGCTCGAGGCGGTATTCCACCTCCTCCAGGTCCAGGAGCAGGTCCTGGATCCAGAGGGTGGCCCGCTTGCCCACCGTGGTGGGCTGGGCCGGCTGGAAGTGGGTGTAGGCCAGGGTCGGCACCTCCCGGTGCTCGGCGGCAAAGTCGGCGAGGGCGTCGACGCAGCGGACGAGTCGGTCCCGGACCAGGGAGAGGGCCTCCCGGTGGAGGATCAGGTCCGTGTTGTCGCCGATGAAGGCGCTGGTGGCTCCCAGGTGGATCAGGCCCCGGGCCGCCGGCGCCACGTCGCCGAAGAGGTGGACGTGGGCCATGACGTCGTGGCGGAAGCGCTTCTC
>CAZMPV010000241.1:0-5055 GCA_964567985.1 uncultured Gemmatimonadaceae bacterium | reverse complement strand
CCCATTCCAGGCCGAAGCGGTCCTCCAGGTGGACGGCCAGGGCCCGGACGCCCCACGTCTCGGTGGCGTAGTGGCCGCCCAGGTAGACGTTCACCTCGTGCTCCATGGCCGCGATATAGGTGTGGTGGCTTCCCTCCCCCGTGACGAGGGCGTCCACCCCGGCCCGGGCCGCCTCCTCGACGAAGTCGCCGCCGGCCCCGGTCACGACGGCCACGCGCTCCAGGCTCTCCGGGCCTCCGGCCAGGAGCTGGACCGGGCCATCCAGGAGCGCCTCGAGGCGAGCCCGGAGCTCTTCCCGCTGGATCTCCAGGGATCCCTGGACCCCGATGTCGGCCCCGTCGTAGCTCCCGAAGCGCTCGTCGGGCTCGAGGTCGAGCTCCCGGGCGAGGACGGCGCAGTTGCCCACCTCCGGGTGGGCGTCCAGGGGGAGGTGGACGCTGTACAGGCCGGCCCCGGCCCCGACCAGCGCCGCGACCTTCCGGTAGAGGGGTCCCGTGAGGGGCTGGAGGCCGCCCCAGAAGAGGCCGTGGTGCACCAGGAGCACGTCCGCCCCGGCCTCGAGCGCGCCGTCGATCGTTTCCTCGGAGACGTCGACGGCCACGGCCAGCCGGTCGAGGCGCTCGGGGCCCTGGACCTGTACGCCGTTCAGCGCGTTCGAATAGTCCGGGAAGTCGCCGACGTCGAAGAAGTCGTCGAGATATTGGAACAAGGCTTCTGTTTTCATCGTCTCGGCCCGGAGATGAGCGGCGCGGGAGACCTCGGAATCCCGCCGGGACCGGCCCGAGAGCCCGTGGTGCCGGCGTCGGGCTCCAGCGTGGTCGACACCGGGTGTGGAAAACGGGGTCCGCCGGGTGCGAGCCGGGCCGCAGCGGGCGGGTCTAGCCGCGTAAGCCCAGGGATGTGAACGAGTTGTGGCGGTTCTTCACACCTGTGGAAAAGTCCGGCGAATTCGGCGCCGGGATGTGGAAACATCTGGCGTCAGGACGGCCCGGAGCCCGGAGCGGCCCCCCCGGTCGCCCGCTCCGTCGGCACCTCCTCCTTCCCCTCCGGCGGCGAGGGCAGGGGCTCGCCGGGGGCGGGAGGGCCGTCCTCGCTCATGCGAACCCTGCCATTCAGGAGCGCCCCTTCCTCGAGCTGGAGACGGCGGGCGTGGATGTCGCCGTCGATCCGGGCCGTGGCCTGGACCTCGAGTCGCGACGCCGCGGTGAGGCTCCCCTGGATCCGGCCGGAGATCACCGCGTCCTGGGTGTGGATGTCTCCCTCGACCTCGCCGTCCTTGCCGATGACCACCGCTTTCCCGGCCAGGATGTTTCCCTGGACCCGACCCTCGATCCGGACGGTGGCTTCGGTCTCCAGGTCGCCGGTGACGCGCATCTCGGGACCGACGATGGAGATCACGCCCTCCCCGGAGCCGTCCTTGCGGTCGTTGCGTCCCATGGCATCTGCTCCTCTTCCGTCTCCGCGCCGCGCCCGCGAACGGGGCGGCTGAAAGTTTCAGGGCTGGTTCACCATGCTCAGCGGGTCCACGGGCTCTCCGTTCCGGAGCACCTCGAAGTGGAGGTGAGGCGCCGTGGATCGGCCCGTGGACCCGGTGAGGCCGATCACCTCGTTGGCGCGCACCTCCTGTCCTTCCTCCACCAGGATCTGGGAGGCGTGGGCATAGAGGCTCCCGTAGCCGTCGACGTGGGCCAGACGCACGAAGCGTCCGTAGACCGGATCCTCCCCCACGGCTTCCACCGTCCCGCCCCCGGACGCCCGGATGTAGGAGTCCGCCGGAACGGCGACGTCGAGGCCCTGGTGGCTCCCCGAGGCGCCCGACACCAGGGGCTGGGTGATGAAGCCCCGTTCGGTGAGGGGCCAGTTCGACGGGAGGCGGGACGCGCCCTCGGTCCCGGCGCCGGCCGCGCCCCCGCTCTCTCCCACAGGTGGAAGCCAGAGGTCGGCGGCCACCCGGGTCGTGTCGGACCCGAAGAGAGCCCGAAGATTGTCGTAGCGTTCCTCGACCTCGCGGAGCTGCGCCGCAAGGGCCTCGATCCGTCCCTGCTGCCCGTCCAGGAGCGCCACCCGGGCCCGGAGCTCGTCGGCCCGGGCCGCCCGGGCGGCGAGATACCACCAGCTCCCGGCCACCCCCGCCAGGAGGAGCACGCACATCACGAGCCCGGCCGCGAGGGCGCGCACCGTGCGAGCCCCCAGCCGGAAGGAGCGGGTCTCCCCGCCGTCCTCCGGCACCAGAAGGATCCGGAGGCCCCGGCCCCCGTCCGGGTCGCTCACGTGTCGCTACCCGACGACATCCGCCGCCTCCCGTCCGGTGATCAGGGCGAAGAGGCGCTCGAAGTCCTCGTCGTCGTGGAAGGGCACGACGATCCGCCCGCTCCCGTCCTTGCTTCTCCGGATCTCGGCCCGGGTGGAGAGGGACTTCCGCATCTCCTCTTCCAGGGCCTCCAGCACCGGATCGCCGCGGCGGCTTCCGGGGGTGGTCCTACCTTCACGGTCTTCGTCGTCCTCCTCGTCCGACGCCTCCGTCAGGCGCTTCCGGACCCGGCGTTCGACCTCCCGGACCGACCACCCCTCCGAGGCCGCCCGGCGGGCGAGCTCACCCGCCCGGACCTGATCGTCCAGCGCGAGCAGGGCTCGGGCGTGTCCCATCGACAGGGCGCCCTTCTGGAGGAGCTTCCGGATCGATGGCGGCAGGCCCAGCAGCCGCAGCGTATTGGAGATCGTCGAGCGGTCCTTTCCCACCGACTCGGCGACCTCCTGCTGGGTGAGGCCGAAGTCGTCCACCAGGACTTTGTAGCCCTCGGCCTCCTCCAGGGGGTTCAGGTTCTGTCGCTGGAGGTTCTCAACCAGGGCCAGGACCAGGAGCGTCTGGTCGTCAACGTCCCGGACCACCGCCGGGACCCTGGACCACTCGAGACGCCGGACCGCTCGGAGGCGGCGCTCTCCGGCCACGAGCTGATACCGGGTCCGGTCTCCGCTGGAGGCGGGCCGCACCACGAGGGGCTGGAGGAGGCCGTTCTCGTCGATGGACCGGGAGAGCTCCTCCAGCTCCTCTTCGGAGAAGTCCTGTCTCGGCTGGAAGGGATTCGGGACGATGGCGTCCAGGGCCAGCTCCTGGAGGGCGCCCTCCTCCTCGGGCATGCTCTCCCCGAGGAGCGCGGCCAGTCCCTTGCCCAGGCGATCCTTCTTCGATTTCTCGGCGGTCATGTCTGCTCGGCCTCCCGGGACTGGGGCGCACCCTCGTCGGACGCTTCCTCCTCGGCCTCTCCGAGCCGGGACAGGAGCTCCTCGGCGAGCTTCAGGTAGCTCTGCGCTCCGGTGGAGAGGGCGTCGTACTGTATGATCGGCTCGCCGAAGCTGGGCGCCTCGGCCAGGCGGACGTTCCGGGGGATGACGGTCCGGAAGACCTTCTCCCCGAAGTACTCGCGGGCCTCGTCCGCCACCTGCTTGGAGAGGTTGAGGCGGCGGTCGTACATGGTCAGCAGCACCCCCTCGATCTCCAGCTCCGGGTTCAGGTTCCGCTGCACCAGGCGGATCGTGTTGAGGAGCTGGCTCAAGCCTTCCAGGGCGTAGAACTCGCACTGGATCGGAATCAGGACCGAGTCGGCGGCGGTGAGCGTGTTGAGGGTGAGGAGCCCCAGGGACGGGGGGCAGTCCACGAGGACGAAGTCGTACGACTCCCGGATCGGCTCGAGGGCCCGCTGGAGGATCCGCTCCCGCTCTCCCTCCGCCACCAGCTCGATCTCGGCTCCAACCAGGTCCCGGGTGGAAGGCACCACGTGAAGGTAGGGGAGATCCTCATCCTTCAGGACCACATCCTCCACCGGCCTGCGCTCGACCAGGACGTCGTAGATCGTGGGGAGGGAGCTCCGCCCCTCGACGCCCAGGCCGCTGGTCGCGTTCCCCTGTGGATCGATGTCCACGATCAGGGTCGTCCGCTCGTTGGCCGCGAGGGAGGCCCCGAGGTTGATGGCGGTGGTGGTCTTCCCCACCCCGCCCTTCTGATTCGCGATGGCGATGACGCGGGACATATGCGGTGGCTGGAGTATGGGCTGACCGGCGGCCGGGGAATATACTCCCCGACCCCCCCGAAGGTAAAGCGAAATCCCGCTTGACGACGGGGGTGAGCCGGGGGCAGAATGGGAGCGGTCACGCTCTCGATCCCTCCGGACCGCCACGCCCATGTCAGGACGCCCGCTTCTCTCCCGGCCCCCCCGGAGCTTCCTCCCGCTCCTCTTCGCCGCCCTCGTCGTGGCGCCCCTCCTGGCGTGCTCCTCCGACGCCACCGGCCCGGAGATCCCGGGGGAGCTCGTGGGTCGGTGGGACGCGACGAGCATGGTTCTGACCAGCGTGGACGATCCCGACATCAGCGCGGACCTGGTCCAGGACGAGCGCTTCGGCGGCTCCTTCGAGCTCATCATCCGGGCGGACGGCAGCTACGAGGCCACCCTCATCGTCTTCGGCACGCCCCAGGGGGAGCTCGGGACACTCGAGGTCTCCGGCTCGACCCTGATCTTTCATCCGGACCAGGACGCGGGAGGCACCCCCGGCCGGGCCACCTGGAGCGTGAGCGGCGACCGCCTCACCCTGGATGGCGAGACCACCTTCGACTTCAACCAGGACCAGCAGGACGAAGAGGCCACCCTCCACATCGAGCTGGTCCGGTCCTGACGTTCCACGTGAAACATCCGCCCCGGACCGGGCGCCGCCATAGGCTGGTGAGACCTGGGTCTTTGTAGGAGACCCGGCGTCGAGGAGAAGCGCCGAACCCCGGACCGCCGGAGGGTCCGGTCCGGCGACGTTTCACGTGAAACGCCCGCCGCCCCGCCGGATCACCCCCACTTCGGCCCGACGCCCTGACGGTCCAATCCCTCCGTCCCCCTCGGGTTCCGTGGGCCTTCCGCTTCCCCGCCCGAGGGACCTGCCCCATCCCGTGCGGCCGCGGCAGGAGTGGGCAGTCCGCTCGACCTGACCTCGCCCTTCCGGGAGCGCCGTCCACCACACCTTCGCTGCAGACACCGGGCTGGAGGGTTTCGACCGTGACGGATGCGTCCCCAA
>CAZMPV010000240.1:0-5091 GCA_964567985.1 uncultured Gemmatimonadaceae bacterium | reverse complement strand
TTCCTGGCCGGCGTCCGGGCCGACACCCGACGCGGAGAGGTGGACCCCTCCCTCGGCTCCTGGGCCCGGCGGCTCCTGACCCAGACCCGGCTCCTGCAGGACTCGCCGGTTTCCCGGGACCCGGAGCTGGCCACGCTCCTGGAGGACCTGGAGCTGATCCTGATCCAGGTGAGCCGGGCCGCCCACGCCCAGGACACCGGCGACGAGCGGGCCGGGGAGGAGCTCCGGCTCCTGACCCGGGGGATGGAGCGCAGTGACCTGAACCTGAGGATCGAGGCGGCGCTGCCGGCCTCGATCGAAATGATCGGAACGTGAGGGAGACGACGATGAAGACGATGACGAATGTGACGACGACGTCCCCGGTGGAGACGTCGAGGAGGGCCACGAAGGCGGCGAGCGCCGCCCTGGCCGGAGCGGGGCTCCTCCTGGCCTCGATCCTGGTGGGGCCGCTTCCGGCCCGGGCCGCGGCTCCCGTCCCGGGGGTCGGCGCCGAGGCGAGCCAGCCCGACTCCCTCTACCGGGCGGGCCGGGACGCCCTCAACCGGGGTCAGCACGCCCGGGCGGCCCGCCTCTTCGAACGGCTCCGGGAGCGCTATCCGGACTCGGACTACGTGGGCGACGCCCTCTACTTCGAGGCATTCGCCCTCTACCGGACCGGCAGCGAGGACAACCTGGAGCGGGCCCGGGAGCTCCTGGAGATCCAGGCCGAGGAGCACCGAGAGGCGGCCACCCGGGAGGACGCTCGGACCCTGGGGGTCCGGATCCGGGGAGCGCTCGCCCGCCGGGGCGACACCGAGGCGTGGTCCCAGGTGGAGTCCGAGGCGACGTCCGCCGACGGCTGCGAGCAGGAGGACCAGGAGACGCGGCTGATGGCGCTGAGCGCCCTCCACGGGATGAATCCGGATCGGGCGGTGCCGATCCTGGAGGAGATCCTCCGGAGCAGGGACGAGTGCTCCGCCGAGATCCGGGCCCGGGGGGTCTTCATCCTCTCCCAGAAGATGACCGACGGCACCGTGGACCTCCTCCTCGAGCTGGCCCACGAGAACCCCGATCCCGATCCGGAGGTGCGTCAGGCCGCCGTATTCTGGCTCTCCCAGGTGAAGTCGCCGGAGGCCGTGGACGCCCTGACGGAGATCCTCCGGGGCTCGGACGACACCGAGCTCCAGGGTCAGGCGCTCTTTGCCCTCTCCCAGCACGACACCGAGCGGGCCGGCGCCGCCCTGGTCGAGTACGCCCGGCGGAACGACGGTTCGGCCGAGCTCCGGGCCCGGGCGATCTTCTGGCTGGGACAGCGGGGCGACGAGGTGAGCATCGAGGTGCTGCGGTCCCTCTACGCCGACCTCGAGTCCGACGAGCTGCGGGAGAAGATCCTCTTCTCGGTGGCCCAGAGCGGATCCGAGGAGGCCGCCGACTGGCTCCTGGACCGGGCCCTCGATTCCTCCGAGAGCACGGAGCTGAGGAAGAACGCCGTCTTCTGGCTCGGGCAGGCCGGGGCGCCGGCGGGGCGCCTGCTGGAGATCTACGAGGAGCTGGACGACCTGGAGGTCCGGGAGCACGTGATCTTCGCCCTCTCCCAGAGCGACTCGGAGGCGGCCCTCGACGCCCTGCTCCGGATCGCCCGGACCGAGGAGAACACCGAGCTCCGGCAGCGGGCGGTCTTCTGGCTCGGCCAGAAGGACGATCCCCGGGTCCAGGAGCTCCTCCTCGAGATCATCCGCGGGAGCTGAGGAGACGACGATGACCGCGACGACGATCCTCCTCGTTCTCCTGACGGGAGGGGCCGCCGGCCTCCAGCAGGCCGACCTCCTGGATCGGATCCTGGCGGAAGACGACGCCGAGGTTCGCCTGGAGTACCGGACGAGGGCGGGCGTGGAGCTCTGCGCGGGCGGAGGGGTCCGGATCGAAGGGGACGGCCCCTCGGTCCACCGGACCCGCTGGTCCACCTCGGAGCGCTGCCGTCGGGGGCCCGCGGCAGTCCGGCTCCGGATCCGGGGCGGCCGCCTGGCCCGTCTGGAGCTACGGCCGGCCCGGGACGGGGGCTCCCGGGAGGTCCGGGACCTGGGCCGGGTCCGGGCCGGCGAAGCCGCCGACGCCCTCCTGGCCCTGGCCCGCCGGGACGCCTCCGAGGACGCCGCCGAAGACGCCATGGTGGCGGCGATGGTGGCCGACAGCGCCGCCGTGTGGCCGTCGCTCCTAGAGATGGCCCGGGACCGGGCCCTGGGCCGGGACGTGCGGAAGGCCGCGGTCTTCTGGACGGGCCAGCTCGCGGCGGATCGGGCCGCCGAGGAGCTGCGGGAGATCGTGGACGTGGACGGCGACGACCTGGAAGTGCGGGAGGCCGCGGTCTTCTCCCTCTCCCAGCTCCCGCCGGACGCGGCGGTGCCGGCCCTGATGGACGTGGCCCGGACGGCGCCCCACCCCCGGCTCCGGCGCAGCGCCTTCTTCTGGCTGGCACAGACCGACGACCCCCGGGTGGTGGCTTTCTTCGAGGAGGTCCTCTCCGGCCCCGATCCGGGCTCTTAGCAGGTCGCTAAAGCAGTGGGGCGGGCCGGAGCCGTCGCGCCGGTCAGTCGACCCGGCGGTGGCCGCAGCGCGTCACACTGATCGCCTCCATGGGCGGGAACTGCTCGACGTGCTCTTCGTGACCGGGGTGGTCGGGGTCGTGGTCTCCCATGCCGAACTGGTCTCCTTCGACGATCAGCGTGACGCGCTCGGTGGGAAGCTGATCCATCCAGTAGGAGAGTGAGTCGTCCAGGATGTCGTTGGCGTAGGAGTCCTCCAGGGCGTCCACGGTGCAGAATCCCTGGTCCAGGCCGTCCTCCTCGTCACCCGAGATGTCCTCGATGCTGGATCCGTATCCCGAAAGGAACACCAGGACCTCGTCGCCGGGCGAGACCCGCTCCGGGAGCCACTCCACGAGGCTGTTCCGCACCGCGTCGTGGGTCGCGTCCCCGTTCAGCAGAACCCGCATGTTGTCGTCGGGGACGTTCCACGTGGTGCTGAACATCCGCCGCATCCGCTCCGCCCGCTCCACGCCCGCTTCCAGCGGGGGAAAGTTCCGGTAGTCCGTGATGCCGACCACCACGGCCCAGGAGGCGCTTTCCTCTCCCCCGGCGGCACCGTCGTCCGGCTCACCGCCACACGCCGCGACGTACGTGAGGAGGAGGAGAAGGACGAGAACCGAAGCACCGTGGAAGCTCATCCGCGACATGGGCGTCTCCGCTCGCGACGGATCGATTGGGAGGGACGAATCACGGTCTCCAAGCTATCCCGCCGGGACCGCGAGGGCCACCTTCGGGACGAGACGGCCGGCCCGAGTGAACCGGCTCCCGTCCGTGGCGTCCTCGACACCACCTCATTACCTTTGAATCCGCCGCAGCAGCGAGTGTCCGTGCCGCCCCTCGGTCGGTCAGAATCACAGGGTCGACCCCGGGCTCCACGCGTCCCCAGACAGCCCACAGCCCAGAGCCCATGGCCGAGGTCACCCAGCGCCCCCTGAACGTCCTGCTGGTGGAGAAGGACGACGAGCAGCGCGAGGCCGTCCAGGAGATGGTCTCGGACTCGAGCGACCCCCACGTCGTCCTGGAGTCCGTGGGATACCTGGCCGACGCCCTCGAGCGGCTCTCCGAGGGCGGCGTGGACCTGATCCTCCTCGATCTGGACCTCCCGGACAGCCAGGGCGCCGTGACCTTCGATCGAACGTACGCATTCGCCCCCGACGTCCCCATCGTCGTCCTCACCGACCTGGACGACGAGCAGGTGGCGATCAACACGGTCCAGGGGGGCGCCCAGGACTACCTCCTTAAGGACGAAGTGGAGCCGGACCTCCTCCTCCGCTCGATCCGCTACTCGGTGGAGCGGCACCGGCTCCTCTCGGCGCTGCGCTCCCTCTCCCTCATCGACGACCTCACGGGCCTGTACAACCGCCGCGGCTTCGACGACCTGGCGAGCCAGCAGCTCAAGCTCGCCGGTCGGATGGCCAGGCGCGTCGTGGTCTTCTACCTCGACATCGACCGCATAAAGACGATCAACGACACCCTCGGGCATCACGTCGGAGACCGGGCGCTGCTCCGCACCGCCGAGATCCTGAAGGCGACCTTCCGGCGCTCCGACATCCTGGCCCGGACGGGCGGCGACGAGTTCGCAGTACTCGCTATGGAGGCGTCGGGGGACGACGCCCGGCAGATCATCGACCGCCTCAGGAGCCGCATCGAGGAGTTCAACCGGACGAGCCGGGAGCCCTACCAGCTCTCGGTGAGCCTCGGGGCGGCGCGCTTCGACCCGGAGGACCCCGTCTCCCTGGACGAGCTCGTCTCACGTGCCGAGGCGCAGGTGAGCGCCGAGAAGGAGGACAAGCGCCCGGTCATCTCGCCCCGACCGCGGTGAGTCAGGGTGAGCGCTGGACGCCTTGCGATCTTCGAGAGCCACCCGGACGCGTGACGTGAGCGACGAAGAAGAGCCCCGCGCCGACGCAGGCGCCGTCTCCCCCCCTCCCGAGTCGGGAGGCGCGAAGAAGCGCAAGGGAGCGGTCCACTGGCTCGTGCGCATCGTCGAGCGGGCCGGGCTCGTGGAGGACGAGCCCCCCGAGGTGCCGGCGGGGACGTCCGCCCGGGAGGCGTGGACCGTGGTCTCCCGGGGCGTGGGCGTCTCCCAGGAGGAGCTGGCCGAGCTCGTGGCCGAGTACTTCCGCCTCGACGTGGCGGACATGTCGAGGGCCGATCCGAACGCGGCGCTCCTCGTTTCCGAGTCCATGGCCCGCAAGCACCTGATCTTCGCCATGGCCGAGACGGACCGGCACGTGGTGGTGGCAACCTGCGATCCCACGGACGTGGAGGCCGAGCGGGCCGTCGGATTCACGACGGGGCGGACGGCGATCTTCAAGGTGGCGCCGCCGGACGTGGTCAAGGACGCCATCGACGCCCGCTTCTCGCCCGAGAAGGCGGTGGAGACGATCCTCGGCAACCTGGAGCTCGACGAGACGGGCGAGGACGCGGTCCGCCTCGTCGAGGAGATGGGGCCCGAGGAGATCACCGAGAGCGACGTCCAGGCGACGCCGGTGGTCAAGCTGACGAACCTGATCATCCGGGACGG
>CAZMPV010000239.1:0-5097 GCA_964567985.1 uncultured Gemmatimonadaceae bacterium | reverse complement strand
TAATGAAGGCCCGGCGGACGGACGAAGGCTCAGCCCTCCGCCCCGGCGTCCTCCTCCAGTCGCTCCAGGCGTTTCTCCAGCTCCCGGACCCGGGAGCGGAGCTCGGGAACCTTCCGCAGGGAGGCCGTCGCCTTCAGGAACTCCCGGTGCTCCCGGGCCGGAAATCCCGAGACCGTCTGGCCCGGCTCCACGTCACCGATGACCCCGGCCCGGCCCGAGAGGCGGGCGCCGTCGCCCACCGTCAGGTGCCCGCTCATGCCGGACTGCCCCCCGCAGAGCACGCCCTTTCCGATCCGTGTCGAGCCCGCCACCCCCACCTGGGCGACCAGCATCGAGCCGTCCCCCACTCGGACGTTGTGCCCCAGGTGCACGAGGTTGTCGAGCTTTACCCCCTTCCCCACCACGGTCTCGCCGATGGAGCCCCGGTCGAGGGTGCAGTTGGCGCCGATCTCAACGTCGTCCTCGATCACGCAGCGGCCCACCTGGGGCACCTTTCGGTGCTCGCCGTCCACGGTCACGTAGCCGTAGCCGTCCACGCCCACCCGGACGCCGGCGTGGAGGATCACCCGTCGGCCGAGAACCGAGCCCGGATAGAGCACCACCTGGGGGTGGAGCCGGCAGTCGTCGCCGACGACGGACCCGGCCCCCAGGGTGACGTGGGCGCCGATGCGGACCCGGTCGCCGAGACGCACGCCCTCGCCCAGGACGGCGTAGGGGCCCACGTGGACGTCCTCGCCCAGCTCCACGCCCCGGCCGAGGACGGCGGTGGGATGCACTCCCGGCTCCGGCTTCTCGGGCGGACGGAGGCGGTCCAGGAGGGGCACCAGGGCCCGGTGGGCGTTGCCCACCACGATCCGGACGTCGGGAGCGCCCTCCCGGGCGGCGGCGTCGGACACCAGCTCCTCCGAGACCAGGAGGCCCCCGGCCCCCGTCCCGTCCACCCGGTCCAGGTAGCGGCGGTCGGCCAGGAGGCCCAGCTCGTCGGGAGCGGCCTCCTCCAGGGGAGCCACTCCCCTGAAGACGACGTCGCCGGGGCCGTCGAGCCGCCCGTCCACCAGCTCGGCGATCTCCCGGGCGGTCAGCTCCGGCCCCTCGGCCGGCGTTTCCGATGAAGGTGTCATGGTCCGGGGCCTCCACAGTGGATCCACATGAAAAAGGGGTCCCCGGCGCGCCTCGACGGCGTCACCGTGGACCCCCGGTCGTCCGGCGCGGGCTCCCCTATCGGCCGCCGCTCCCGCTCTGGGAGTTCTGCTTCAGGCGGCGGATGACCTCGGGCGTCAGGTCCAGGCCCGGGTCGGCGGCGATGATCCCCTGGGCGGCCACGTCGAAGATCATCGTGTAGTTCCCTTCCCGCCGGATGTCCTCGATCACCGCGTTGATCCGCTCCATGATCGGCGCCACCAGCTCCTGCTGCCGCTGGGCGGCCTGGTTCTCGAGCTGCTGGATCCGATCCTGGTACTCCTGCTGCTGCTGGCGGATCTCCTCCTCCCGGCTCTGGCGGGCCTGCTCCGAGAGGGTCATCTGCTGCTGCTCGTACTGCTCGATCATCTGCTGCAGCTCCTCGCCCATCTGCTGGACCTCGGAGCGGTACTCGGAGAGCTGCTGCTGGAGCTGCTGCTGGGCCTGCTGGGCCCCGGGAGCCTCCTGGATGATCTGCTGGGAGTTGATGTAACCGATCTTGATGTTCGACTGGGCCTGGACCGGCGCGGCCAGGGCCAGGGCCAGGAGCGAACCGACGGCGATGGAAGCAAAACGGCGCATCGTACTTCTCCGGATCACACGTGCATTCACGCCCGCGGGGTGCCGGGGCGGGGTCCCGCGTCGGCGTTGACGCGGGGCTCAGCCTTCTAAGTTACCGAAATCGCCGGGTCAGTAGAACCGGTGGGCCGTGGACGAACCTCTAGAACTGCGGACCCATCCGGAAGTGGAGCTGCCAGCCCGGCACGTCCTTGTCGAAGCCGTACGCGTAGTCGAGGCCGATCGGTCCGAAGGGCGTCACGAGCTGGAGCCCGACGCCGGCACCCCGGAAGAGCCGGGACGGGTCCACGCTCAGCGGGTCCCGCCAGGTGTTCCCGGCGTCGTAGAAGAGCGAGATCGAGACGTTGTCGTTCAGGCGCATCGCGTACTCCCCGCTCATGAGGAAGTAGGCGTCGCCCAGGCGGTCGATGGCGCTGATCTGGCCCCCGCCCTCCGGGAAGTAGCCCCGGGGGGTGATCGAGGTCTCGTCGTATCCCCGGAGCTGCTCGCCGAACTGGACCCCGCCCATCCAGAAGCGCTCGAAGGGGAAGTTCTGGGCCTCGCCGTAGACCGCCCCGGCCTTCAGCGTCAGCCCGAGGGCGAAGCGCACGCCCCGGCCCCCGGCGACCCCTCCGCCCCCGAGCTGTGCGACCGGGACCCACCAGCGACCCTCCATCGTCTGCTTGACGAAGTCGGCGTCGCCGCCCAGTAGACCCCCGTTCAGGTCGAAGCTGATCTGCTGCCGGGACCCGCTGGTCGGGAAGATCGGATGGTTCAGCGTCGACCGGGTCAGGCCGAGGGTCAGGGTGCTCTGGGTCCCCGGCGGACGACCGAAGAGCGAGGTGTCCTCGGCTCCCTGCCGGAGCCGGTACTTGGTCCGGGAGATCCCGTAGCCCACGTTGAAGCGGGTGAACCTGGACCAGGGCACGGGGATCCCGAACTGGGTGTTGATCCCCAGCCGCTTCCGCCGTCCGGTCTGGAACTGGAAGAAGCGGTCCGTCGAGTTGAAGAAGGAGAGCGAGCCCCGGACCTGGCTCCCCAGGAGCGCCGGATCCGTGTACGACGCCGTGAAGGAGTTGATGAAGCGGCCGAAGTCCCAGCGCAGGTGCCCCTCCTTCGCCTGGCCGAAGAGGTTCGGCTGGTCGTAGCCGAGGAAGCCGGAGAGGCCCGTGCCTCCGCCGACCGCGGTGCCGAAGTTCACCGTGCCGGTCTGCTTCTCGGTCACGTTGAAGGTGATGTCCACGTCGCCGGTCTGGGGGTCCGGCTCGATGGAGGGCGGCTGCATGGGCGTCTCGAAGAAGCCCAGCCCCTGGATGTTCTGGTAGCTCTGCAGCAGCCGGTCCTCGGAGTAGACGTCACCCGGGAGGATCAGGATCTTCTCCCGGATCACCCGCTCGTAGGTATAGTCGTTCCCGCTGATGGAGACCCGGTCGATGTACGCGGGGTCGCCCTCCTGGATCGACCAGGCCACCCGGACACGGGCCCCGTCGGCCGCGTCCACCTTCTCGACCGAGGGCTGCACCTGGGCGTAGAGGTAGCCGTCGTTGTTGTAGAGGCGCTGGACGCGGGTGGTGGCCTCCTGGAACGCGACGGCGTCGAAGACCGGCTCCCGGCCCCGCTCCTCGGCGGCACCGCCGAAGCCGAGGCTGGCCAGGAGGCCGCCACCCTCGGTCTGGAAGAGCTCCCGGAGCTCCTCGGTCGTGAAGTGCTCGTTCCCCCGGATGTCGAAGTCGGCGACCCGGTACTGGTCCCCTTCCCGGACGGTGATCTCCAGCCGGGCCTTCCCGGTGCGGGGGTCGACGACGAGGCTGTCGTCGACGACCTCGAAGTCGAGGTAGCCCTCGGAGGTATAGAACTCCCGGATCCGGGTCTGGAGGTCCTGGCGGTAGGTCTCCCGGTCGTAGGTTCCTTCCTGGAACCACCAGAAGCCCTCGGGACGGGTTCCCATGGCGCCGACGATCGGACCGTCCGGGAACGCCTCGTTCCCCAGTATCTCGACGTCGGCGATGGTGACCCGGTTCCCCTCCCGGACGTCGAGGACGAGCCGGATCTCCTTATCGGCGCCCTCGACGGGCTCCCGCCGCTCGTCGATCCGGGCGAAGGGAATGCCCTTGTCGGCGAGCTCGCGCCGGATGAACTCCTTGGCCTCCGTGACCCGCTCGGCGGAGTAGGGCTGGCCGGCCCGGAGGTTCGCCGTGTCCCGGACCGCGGACTCGCTCACGTTCTCCAGGCCCCGGATCTCCACGGTCCGGACCAGGTCCTGCTCCTCCACCCGGTAGGTGAGGACCACGGGACCTTCCTCCTGGCCACCCGACGCGAACACCTGGATGTCCCGGAACTGTCCGGTGGACCAGAGGTCCTTGATCGCTTCCTGGACGTCCCGGTAGTTGAGGGGGACCCCGGTGCGGATGTTCGCGGCCGTGATGATCTCGGCCCGGGAGAGCCGGACGTTGCCCGCCACGGCGATCGAGTCGATCACCACTTCCGACTGGGGCTGCTGACCCCCCTCGGGCACCTGCGCCCGGAGGACGTCGGTGACGCCGGGAACCATCCCCGCAGCGAAGAAGGCCGCCGCCAGGGCGACGGCCTTCAGCTTCGTCGGCGGGGGACGCTCGTCTCGCCTTCGGGTCACGTCTTCTGCGGTGAGCTCGCCCGGAGCACCAGCCCGTCTCCGTCCGGATCGACGTCCGCCTCGACCTCGTCGCCGGCGGAGAACTCGGCCATGAGGATCTTCTCGGAGAGCGGATCCTCCAGGTAGCGCTGGATCGCGCGCCGGAGCGGCCGGGCGCCGAACTTCTCGTCGTAGCCCTCCTTGACGAGGAAGTCGACCGCCCCGTCGGTGAGCTCGATCGTCATCTCCTCCTCGGAGAGGCGCTCGCGGACGTCCTCCAGGAGGATGTGGACGATCTCGCCGATCTGCTCCTCGGTGAGGGGATGGAAGACGATCGTGTCGTCGAGCCGGTTCAGGAACTCGGGACGGAACGTCCGCTCCATCTCCTCCTTCACCTTCTCCTGCATCATCTCGTAGCTGGCCCGGGCGTCGGCGCGCTGGAAGCCGAGGCCGCTCCCCTTGCTGATGTCCCGGCCGCCCAGGTTCGAGGTCATGATCAGGACGGTGTTCTTGAAGTCGATCACCCGTCCATAGTTGTCGGTCAGGTGACCTTCGTCGAGCACCTGGAGGAGGATGTTGAAGACGTCCGGGTGGGCCTTCTCGATCTCGTCCAGGAGGACGACCGAGTACGGCCGCCGGCGCACCGCCTTGGTGAGCGTACCCGAGTCCTCGTACCCGACGTAGCCCGGAGGCGCTCCGACCAGTCGAGCGACGGCCGCCTCCGGCAACACCTTCGGTCGGTCCGCGAG
>CAZMPV010000238.1:0-5099 GCA_964567985.1 uncultured Gemmatimonadaceae bacterium | reverse complement strand
GCCCTCGTCGTCTGCGGCCAGCTCCGCCAGCGCGCCGGCCAGGGCATCCGGGTCCCGCTCCGGCACCAGTCGGCCCGTCTCGCCGTCGTCCACGCAGTCCGGGATCGCGCCCCGGGGGGTGGCCACCACCGGCAGCCCGGCGGCCATCGCCTCCAGGATCGCCAGGGGCTGCCCCTCGTAGGGGTAGAAGGTGGGGTAGGCGAAGACGTCGGCTGACTGGAAGAGCCGGCGCTTCTCCTCGCCCCGGACCACGCCGGGGGTCTCGACGGCCTCCTCCAGGTCGAGCTCCCGGATCCGGGTCCGGGCGGCCCGCTCGTCGTCCGGCGACATCCAGCCGCCGGCCAGGATCAACCTCGCCCCGGGAACGCGATTCCTCAAGCGCGGGAGGGCGTCGATCAGCTCCACGATGCCCTTGCTCCGGGCCAGGCCGCCCAGGTACAGGACCGTGAAGGGGCCGTCCGGGGCGTCGGGCGGCCCGGCCTCTGCGAAGGGGTCGGGCACCCCGTTGGGCACGGCCAGGATGCGCTCCGACGGCAACAGCCCCTCGTAGTGGTCCCGGAGCCCGTCGCCCAGGACCCACGCCCCGGCGAGCATGCCGGTGGTCCACCGGACGAGCCACCGGACGAGAGGGTTGGTTTGTCGGTAGAAGGTCCGGAAGTAGCCCCCGTGGAGGTGGGTGACGACCCGGGCGCCGGCCAGCCGGCCGATCACGATGAAGAGGGCGTCACGGAGGTAGGCCAGGGCGTTCTGGGAGACCGGGACGTAGACGACGTCGGGACGGAGTCGCCGGGCCAGGCGGCCGAGGCGCCAGACGTGGAGGAGCGCCAGGCGGACGTTCTCCGCGTCCAGGCGGCCCAGGTTCTCCAGGGAGCGGCGGTCGGCGGTGTCCAGGTGGACCACCTCGTAGCGCTCCCGGAGCTCCCGGGAGCCCAGGAGCATCTCGGTGTAGACGGCGTTGCCGTGGACCGGCGGCGGGGTGGGCCCGATCAGGAGCAGCGTGGGGCGCCGGACGGGGTTGGGGCCCGGCGGCGGCTCGGGCAGGCGGCGCCGGACGGTCCACGGCGCCACGCTCCACGCCAGGTGCAGGGCGTGGCGCTTCGGGGCGAAGACCCGGGGGTAGCGCGCCTTGACCTCGCCCAGGCCCGGGACCGGGGCCGCGGCGGCGGCCAGGGCCAGCCGGAGCGCCGAGCGGATGGCGAAGAGGGCCCGGGCGAGCGCCGCCGCGGCGAGCCCCTGCTTCTCCCGGATCAGCCGCACCTTCACCGGCCCCTCCAGGAGGCCCAGGTCCGCGGCGCTCCGCTCGGCCGAGCGGCCGGTGTGGTGGGTCGTCGTCACGTCGCCCAGGTAGCGGATCCGCCAGCCGGCCCGCCGGACCCGGAGGCAGAAGGAGAGGTCCTCGTGGTACATGAAGAAGTCCTCGGGCAGGCCCCCGACCTCCCGGGCCGTCTCGGCCCGGACCATCATGAAGGCGCCCATCAGCGCCTCCACGTCCCGGGTGTCCCGGTGGTCCCAGTCGCCCATGAGCTGGCCGGCGAAGAGGGGGTGGTCCGGGAAGAACATGTGGAGGTAGAAGCTCTCCCAGAGGAGGTGACGCAGCCGGTACGCCCGGCGGGCGCCCTCGTACTGCACGGTGCCGTCGGGGTACTCCAGACGGCACCCCACCATCCCCACCTCCGGATCGTCGTCCAGGGCCGCCACGCACCGCTCCAGGGTGCCCTCCCCGACCTCGGTGTCGGGATTCAGGAAGAGGACGTGGCGGCCCGTGGCCCGGGCCAGGGCCTGGTTGTTGGCCCGGGGGAAGCCGACGTTCTCCTCGTTCTCGACGATGCGCACGTCGGGGAATTCGTCCCGCACGGCCGCGACCGTGCCGTCCTCCGAGGCGTTGTCCACGAGCCAGACCTCCAGCTCCAGGGCCCCGGAGCGGCGCTCCAGGGCCTCCAGGCAGCGCAGGACGTGCTCCCGGACGTTCCAGCTCACCACCACGACCGAGAGGTCCGGACGGCCGCTCACGGGCCGCCTCCCGCCCGGAGCGTCTCCAGGACGGTGGCCCGGTCGGTCCCGTCCAGGCAGACGAGCCAGACCGCCCCGGCGACCGCCGCTCCCAGGAGGGCGAGCCCCCCGACCCGGAGCACGGTCCCGGAGACGACCCCGAGGAGGGCCGCGCCCCCGGCCGTCATCGCCGTCAGGAGCAGCGCGGTCCACGCCACCCGCCCCCCCAGCACCTTGCCGGCGGGGATGCCCGCCACCCGGAAGCTGGCCACGAAGAGGAGCGCCGCGTCGAGCCCCACCCGGAGCGTCCAGGCCAGGGCCGCGCCCGGCACCCCGTAGGCCCGGATCAGGACCACGGCCAGCACCACGTGCACCGGCAGCTCCACCAGGTGGAAGATGCCGGTCAGGTCCGCCCGCTCGAGCCCCTGGAGGAGGGAGTGGGCCATGCGGGCCAGGCCGTTGAAGAGCACCCCCACCGCCAGAATCTGGAGCGCCAGGACGCTCTCGGCGCCGAACTCGCCGCCGAGCCAGAGGGCGATGACGTCGCCGGCGCCGACCAGGAGGAGGACCACCACGGGTCCCACCACCGCCAGGAGGTAGCGCACCGAGCGGGCCAGGAGGTCGGCGGCCCGGTCCGGGCTCCGGGCCTGGAGGGTGCTGAAGGCCGGAAACAGCGCCGCCGCCACGCTCCCCGGGACGATCAGCAGCCGGGTGGCCAGCTCGTAGGGGGCCGTGTAGAGCGTCACGGCCGTCATCGACACCAGCGCTCCCAGGAGGAAGCGGTCCAGATAGACCAGGAGCGGCGAGACGACGCTGGAGACCATGACCCAGCCGCCGAAGGTCACCAGGCGACGGGCCTCGGCGCCGGCGGCGAGCCCCGGCCGGGCGATCTCGGGAAAGAGGCGGACCGAGAGGACGAAGTAGCCCACCACCGCCGCCACCCGGGCCGCCAGCAGCAGGGCCACGATGCCCGAGAGCCCCCACCCGAGCCAGACCCCGACCAGGGGCATGAGGTAGTTGGCCGTGCTGGCCGGGATCCGGACCACATTCACCAGATCGAAGCGCTGGGCGGCCTCCAGCATGCCCCGGACCGAGGTGGCCAGCAGCACCGGCGGCAGCCCCACGGCCAGGAGCCGGAAGGCGTTCCGGGCGTCGGCGCCCAGGGCCTCGGGGATCTCCAGGGCCCGGTCCACCAGGAGCGGCGTGGCCAGCCAGAGGCCGACCGCGCCCAGCACCCCCAGGACCACCTGGACCGCGGCGGTGGTCCAGAAGACCCGGGAGAGCCGTTCCCGGCCCCCTTCCTCGCCCAGGACTTCGGCGGCGAACCGGGTCGTGGCCCGGCCGAAGCCCAGCTCGGCGAAGTAGCCCAGGACGACCCAGGCCAGGGCCAGGATCCCGAAGCGCTCCGTGCCCAGGCCGTCCACCACCGCCGGGATCGCGGCCACCGCCACCAGGAGCGGGAGCCCGAGCCCCACCAGGTTCCGGATCGAGTTCCGGGTCAGGAGCCCGCCGGTGAGCTCCGGCGTCTTCGGGCCGGACACGACTAGAGGGTCACGGGCGCCGCGCCGTCCCCGTCCAGGAACGTCCGGGCCCAGAGCTCGAAGGTCAGGAACGCCCAGATCCGGAGCGCGTGGTCCTCCCGCCCCGCCCACGACGCCTCGACGATGCGCCAGACCTCGTCCGGGTCCAGGACGCCCCGCTCCCGGAGCCGCTCCGGCGCCAAAAGCTCCCGGATCAGCGGCTTCAGGTCCCGGTTGACCCACGCCCGGACCGGCGCCTGGAAGCCCGCCTTGGGCCGGTCCACGATCTCCCGGGGCAGGTAGCGGGCCGCCACCTCCTTGAGCAGGTGCTTCGAGCGGCCTCCCCGGAGCTTCAGATCGGGGGGGAGCCGGCCCACGAGCTCCACGATCCGGTGGTCCAGGATCGGCACCCGGACCTCCACCGAGGCCGCCATCGACGCCCGATCCGTGTACGCCAGGTTCAGGTTCGGCAGGAAGGTCTTCAGGTCCAGGTGGGTCATGCGGGTGACCGGATCCAGGCCCTGGCTCGCCTCCAGGAACCCGCGGTGGACGCCATAGGGGTGGGTGTGCGAAGCCGACGGCCTCCCCCGCGCCAGGAGCGCGTCCAGCTCCCGGGGATGGTAGTAGCCGGCGAAGCCCAGGTAGCCCTCCTCGAAGGGGAGCCCGGCGCTCCGGACGAACTTCTTCGCCCTCCGGGAGAAGCCCAGGAGCCGGCCGGGCCGGGCCGCAGGGAGCCGGTTCACGAGGGGCTCGATCAGGCCCCGTCTCAGGAACCGGGGCACGGAGCGGTAGCGCTCGGCCAGCAGGGCCGCCCGGTGCCGGGGGTAGCCGGCGAAGAGCTCCTCGGCCCCCATCCCGCCCAGCATGACGGTGGCCCGCTCCCTGGCCTCCCGGCAGATGAGGTAGGTGGCGAGGGCGGCCGGATCGGCCACCGGGTCGTCCAGGTGCCAGACCATCCGGGGCAGGAGCTCGGCCACGTCCGGATCCAGGGTCCGCTCGCGGTAGTCCAGGTCGCCGAAGTGGTCCCGCGCCTTCCGGGCCCAGGGCGCGTCGGGCTCCTCGATCGCCCAGGCCCGGTCCTCCGCGGGAAAGACGACCGTCTGGGTGAAGACGTCGGAGGCCCCCGCCTCCCGCATCAGGGCCACGATGAGCGAGGAGTCCACGCCGCCCGAGAGGAAGGCGCCCAGGGGCACGTCGCTCACCAGGCGCTCCCGGACCGACGTCCGCAGGAGGCGGTCGAGCTCGTCCACGGCCTCGGCTTCGTCGGAGGGTCCGCCGTCCCCGGCCGCTCCCGCCCTCGAGCCCCCGTCTCCGGGCCGGGGCGGCAGGGGCGCCTCCCACCACCGCCACGTCTCGAGCCGGCCGTCCCGGAAGCGGGCCGCGGTGCCGGGCTCGAGCTGGCGGACGCCCTCCAGGAGCGTGCCCGGGTCCGGGACCCAGAGAAAGGTGAAGAAGCGGGCGGCCCCGGCCGGCGCGACCCGCGCCTCGACCCAGGGGAGCGCCAGGAGCGCCTTGACCTCGGACGCGAAGGCCAGCGCCCCGTCGGATGCGTGGTAGTTGTGGGGCTTGATGCCGAGGCGGTCACGGGCC
>CAZMPV010000237.1:0-5103 GCA_964567985.1 uncultured Gemmatimonadaceae bacterium | reverse complement strand
GCCCGACAGCTCTTCCGCTCGGCCGGGGTCGGCTTGTTGTCGGGGGGCGCGCAGCGGACGGTGGCCGTGACGAAGGCTCCTTCGAGCTCGAGGCCGTCACCCGGCTCCCGGTAGGTCGGCTGGTTGGCGAAGCCGGCCCGGTGCAGCGCCCGGTAGAGCCACTTGCCGGAGCGGTCGCCGGTGAACATGCGCCCGGTCCGGTTGGCCCCGTGGGCGGCCGGGGCCAGGCCCACGATCAGGAGCCAGGCTTCGGGGTCGCCGAACCCCGGCACGGGCCGTCCCCAGTACTCCTCGTCCTCGAAGGCCGCGCGCTTCTCCTCGGCCACCCGCTCCCGCCACTCGACCAGGCGGGGACACCGCCGGCACCGGACGACTTCGTCCTCCAGGGCCACCAGGTCGGCGGCCCGGCCTCCTCCCTCGCTCACAGGGCGCCGAAGACCTCGTCCACCTGCTCGTAGCCGACCCGGAGGAGGAAGGTGGAGTTCCGACCGTAGGACTTGGCGCCCAGGATGTAGAAGTCGGGCTCCGGGTTCTCGAGGGTCTCCACGCCGTGGGACGTCTGATCGAGGCAGTCGACCCCGTCCCCGCCTTCGGCCAGGAGCGCCGCGGCGAGCTTCATGGGAGCCGAGGACGCGTAGCACTCGTGGATCTGGAGCGCCCGGTAGATCGACGCGTCTCCCACGGCGCCGGTCAGCGCCACGATCCGGTCGACCTCCAGCCGGCGGCCGTCATCGCCCTTCGTCGCGGACCCCGAACCACCCTCCCGGCCGCCGGACCGCCCGTCCTCCGCGTACCCCGCCAGCGTCACCCGCACGGACTCTCCGTCGCGCTCCAGCTTCCGTACCTGGGTGCCGGGCAGAAGCGTCACCGCGTCGGAAGCGCCCCCGGCCAGCTCGAGGGCGGCGCGCCCCAGGGCCGAGCGGGCCGGCAGCGGATCGTCCTCCACGACCCCGAAGTCGGGATCGGCGCTCCGGACGGACCAGTACACCCGCGGAGGATCGCTCGGACGCCCGTCGGCGAGGCGGGCCAGATCCCGGGCCGCCGTCTGGGCGGAGTGGCCTCCGCCGACCAGGAGAATCCGGCGGCCGGCCCAGGCGTCCGGCGCGGCGGCCACGCCCGGAATCTCCCTCTCGACGAGCGGCTCGGCCTCTTCTTCCCCCGGCGCGGGGATCCCGTCCGCGCCCAGGGGGTTCGGGACCGCCCGCCCCCCGGTGCAGTCCAGGACTACGTCGGCCTCCTCGACCGTCTCCCGCCCGTCGGCGTCCCGGAGAAGGAGGCGGAACGGCCGGGAGGCCCGCTCCGGGCTCGAGATCTCCTCGTGCTTCAGCAGCCCGGCCCGGCCCACGCCGGCCACCCGGACCCCCGTCCGGAGCCCCTCCGCGACCTCGGGGAGCGACGCCAGGGGCTCCAGGAGCTCTTCGACGAGCTCGTCGCCGGTGGGATGGCGCTCGGCGTCCGGAAGTGGGTGCCCCGCGGCCTCCAGCGCCCGCTCCATCCGCCCGCTCAGGTTCATCGACCACGGCGAGAAGAGCCGGACGTGGCCCCAGGCCCGGACACCCTCCCCCACCCGTCCCCGCTCGTAGACCGTGAACGGCCATCCCCGCTCGGCCGCGGCGAGGGCGGCGTCCAGGCCCACGGGCCCGGCGCCCACGATCGCGACCCGAGGCGTCGAGGTGGTGGACATCGGCCTACGCCGCCCGTCCGTCCCTGACCCTCCGGGCGAAGCCCCGGAGGAGGTCCTCGGCCAGCTCCGTCTGGTGGGCGACCACCGGCAGGAGCTCGTCCCGACGGATCTCCAGGATCCGACACGGCTCGGTGGCCCGGGCGCCCACGGGGCTCGGGCCGCCGTGGATCAGCGCCCAGCGCCCGAAGGCGCCGCCGTCCCGGTGGGAGAGGGAGGGCCCGCCTTCCCGTTTCTCGTCCGGCGACTCCAGCTCTACCCGCCCCCGGATCAGGACGTGGAGTCCGGGCCCGGCCTCGCCGGCCTCGACCAGGCGTTCGCCGGCGTCCACCTCGCGCTCGGAAGCCAGCCGGGCGAGCTCCAGGAGCTGGTCCGGGCTCACCTCCTGGAGCAGGTCCACGCTCTTGAGGAGGAGACAGCGCTCCACCGGGTCCAGGGGCCGGTCCTCGACGTCGACGCCCGTCCCGTCCCGCTCCCGGAGCCCGGCCGCCATCTCCCGGATCTCCCGGGTGGGACCGTCCCGGGCCAGGACCTCGAGGCGTCGGTCGACGCCCTCCAGGCCGACACGGGCGGCCACCCAGACGGCGGCGTGGCGAACCGCCGGATCCTCGTCGTGCCAGAGCCCGTACAGCACGCCCTCGAGCCCGCCGCCACGGGTCGGGACCGCCAGTCCGTCCCCGGCGTCGGCGCTCCCGTCGTCCTCGCCCGTCAGATCCGACTCCAGCGCCTCCGGATCGGCCCGCTCCAGGACCGGCTCGAGCCGCTGGTAGCGGTCCCGGCCCAGGGTGTGCTCGAGCCACTCCTGGGCGTTGGACTTGGCGCTCTGGCTGCCGGAGGTGAGGGTCCGGTACGCCCGGCGCATCCCGGCGCTGGGATAGGCCAGGCCGAGGCACCGGAAGAGCCCTTCCCTGCGGCGGTTCCGGGCCCAGGCGATGGAGCTCGCGAGAAAGCGGAGCCCCTCCACGGGAGAGAGCGCCCCCGGCTCGCCGCCGGCCGCGTCCCGCTCCACGAGGTCCCGGACCACGGTACGGCACGCCGCGTCGTAGTGCTCCGCCGCCTCGAGCTGCCGCTCGCTCACCATCAGCGCCAGGCGGGCGTCGAACATCAGCTCGTCTCCGTGGTGGTGCCGCAGGCGCTCCAGGGCGTGGATCACCTCGCGCTCCACGTCCCAGTGACCGGCTCCCCCTTCGATGGTCCGCATCAGCGCACCGACCGCCTCCTGATCGGGAATCCGGCCCAGGACGTGAGCCGCCTCCCGGCGGACCACCGGATCCTTTTCTTCACGGAGCACGTCCGAGAGGACCGGCACCGCCGCGGCTCCGGCGTCGGCCAGCGCGCTCCGGGCGGTGGAGCGCGCCGTTCGCAGGTCCAGGGACTCGACCAGGATATCCAGGAGCTCGGGGCTCCCCACCCGTCCGGCGCTCCGGAGCGCGGTCTCCGAGACTTCGGGATCGGAGTCCTCGATGAGGGGCACCAGGAATTCGGCCGCCCGAGGATCGTCCTCCAGGGTCGCCGCCGCCAGGGCCAGCTCCTTGCGAAGCTCCCGGCCCCCGCTCTCCAGCTCGTCCCAGCGCTCCTCGAGATAGGAGCGACCCACCACCAGGCTTCCGTCCGCCGCCACCTCGCCCCGGCCCAGGACGGCCAGGACCGCCATGCGGACGTCGGCGTCCTCGGACGCCAGGAGGTCCCGGACCACCAGGTCGGCGGGCTCGTCCGAGACGGCGCACAGGGCCCGCACCGCCGCCTCCCGGATCTCCCGATCCTCGTCCTGGAGCCGGGCTCGCACGGCCTCCACCTCGCCCGTCTCCGGCACCTTCACGATGACCTGGAGCGCCTTCCGCCGCACCTTCCTGTCGGGGTGGGAGAGGAGTCCCGTCACCTGCTCGGAGAGCCGGCGGGCGTCTTCCGGATTCGACTCCTCCACCAGGTCCAGGGCGAAGACCTGCTGCACCGGATCGTCGGTCTGCAGGGCGTCGGCCACCGCGTCCACGACCCGGGCCTCCGAGAGGGAGACGAAGGCCGAGTCCAGGCTGACCACCCGGCGTCGAATCGAGTCGGCCAGGCTCCGCATGTATTCGGCCCGCATCCGCATGGCCACCACGATCCACGCGGCGATCGCCACCAGGGCCACCGCAGCCACCCCCTGAATCCCGTAGCCCATCCACTGGACCACGATCAAGAGAATCACGCCGCCGAGCCCCGTCCCGCCCCGGTAGACCGCCAGGTCGATCAGCGGCTTCACCTTGTACTTGGTCTCGGTGGGAACGGGCAGGTAGAGGACCTCCCGGGTCGACTGGTCCAGGGAGTAGCGGAGCGCGCCCTCGGCCCCCTTGGCGATGGCGGCGGTCAGGAGGACCGGCACGGCGAGCACGCCGACCGTGGCGATCAGCAGCCCCACCGGCAAAGCCAGGATCGCCACGCCGACGCCGAAGCGACGAAGGACCCAGCCCGTGAGGAAGATCTGGATCGTCACCGATGTGATGTTCAGGACCATGTAGAAGAAGCCCCAGAACCGGGTCATCGCGTCTTCGCTCTGGATGTTCAGCTCGACGGCCCGGTTGAGCTGCCAGTCCAGGAGCGTCCCCACCAGGACCGTCAGGCAGAGGATCCCGGCGATGGTGCGGAGCGTGCCCGAGCGGAGCAGGAGCTTGATCGCGTCTCCCGAGACCTCGTCCATCAGGCGCCCGCTGGTGTCCCTGGACTCGCCCATCCGCGGGAAGAGCGAGGCGCAGATGAGGGCGCAGATCACGACCACGGCGGCCGAGACACCGGCCAGGGCCTCGGTGCCGAAGATCGGGGCCAGGGTGCCGGCGGCGGCCGAGCCCGCGATCCCGCCCACGATCAGCCCCACGCCGATCGGCCCGAAGAGCCGCCTCGCCTGCCGGGTCGTGAAGACCAGGTTTCCCACCAGCCAGAACTGGCTGACCAGGAGCAGGGGGTAGAGCTTCGTCCAGAGGTAGAAGGCGCCGGAGCTCCAGAAGGAGGTGTCGTTCAGGAGCAGCCACCAGAAGAGGGCCGATCCGCCGGCCAGGACGCCGAAGGTGCCCATCAGCAGCGTCCGCTCGCCGATCCGGTCCACGTAGCGGGAGTAGACCAGCACCACCAGCGTCACGAAGATCGCCGTCAGGATGTAGATGTACGGCAGGTTCTCGGCCCCCACCCGGTCCACGAAGATCGAGTTCCGGGGCGCCTTGAGCAGGTAGTACGACGTCATGCCCAGGAAGCCGTACAGGGCCATGAGGAAGACCGGGACGACCTCGTCCCGCTCGACGCCGGTGAATCTGTGGAGGAGCTTCCGAATCATGGAGCCGTCAGGGGATGGGCGGGACCGGCGAAGCCGGCGGCGGACTCACTCGGTGCCCGAAAGTGACCCTCCGAGGGCGCTGACGCGAGCCCGGGCGGCCTCGACCCGGGGCTGGAAG
>CAZMPV010000236.1:0-5160 GCA_964567985.1 uncultured Gemmatimonadaceae bacterium | reverse complement strand
GGATGGTGTCCCGGAGCTCGGCGGCCTGGGGCGACGGGCAGACCTCGAGCATGAGTCCGGGGCAGAAGGGCGAGCGGAGGCGGTCGATCGCCTCCTGGCCCTCGGGGTGCACGGGGTTCACCGACGCCGTGTCCCCGCTCTGCGGAAGGGGCGCAGAGGTGGAAGCCGGCGCGGGAGGCGGACCGAGGGCCGCCGTCGCGACGACGAGGCCGATCACCAGCGCGAGTCGCGGAAAGTGGCGTCCGGGCTTCATGGCGTATCAATCTACCCCATCTCCCCCGGTGAGATCACCCCCTCCCCCGTTCCGGGCCCCGACGGGGACGACGCGCGTTGACGATCCGGCGGCCGAACCCGTAACCTCCATCCACTTCTCAAGCGATCCGCGGGCGCCCCGCCGGCCCGCCCTGCACCGCTCCACCGTCGGAGATCCCCATGAGAGACACCCTTCGCTCGGCCGTCGCAGCCGGCCTCCTCTTCGTCCTCGGCCTGGCCCTGCCCGGCCCGACCACCGGCCCGGCCCCGGCCGCCGCCCAGGACATCCCGGATCCGGAGAGCTTCTTCGGGCACGCCATGGGCGCCGAGGGCGAGCTCGCACACTGGGATCGGCTGGTCGAGTACTACCGGCTCCTGGGCGAGGAGAGCCCCCGCCTCCGGGTCGTGGAGATGGGGCCGTCGACGCTGGGGAAGCCCTTCCTGGCCCTCTTCTTCTCGTCGCCGGAGAACCTGGCGAACCTGGAGGAGATCCGCCGGATGAACGCCGTCCTCACCGATCCACGGGGCCACTCCGAGGCCGAGATCGAACGGGCCGTGGAGAACGGCAAGGCGGTGGTGATCCAGTCGTACGCGCTGCACTCCACCGAGGTGGCGGCGAGCCAGACCGCAGCGGAGATCGCCTGGGAGATGGTCACCCGGGACGACGAGGAGATGATGCGCATCCTCGACGAGACCGTCGGGATCATGATCCCCTCCTTCAACCCGGACGGCACCGAGATGGTGGCCGAGTGGGTCGACCGGACGGCCGGGACCGAGCACCAGGGCTCCTACCTCCCCTGGCTCTACCACCACTACATCGGCCACGACAACAACCGGGACGCCTTCCAGCAGAACACGATCGAGTCGGTCTACGGCGGCAAGCTCCTCTTCCGGGACTGGGTGCCCCAGGCGTACGTCGACCACCATCAGATGGGCTCCTGGGGCCCGCGGCTCTACGTTCCGCCCTACGCCGAGCCGATCCGCCCCGACGGCGATCCGCTGGTCTGGCGGGAGATGTCGTGGTGGGGAAGCCACATGGCCTACCGCCTGGAGAAGGCGGGCCGGGACGGCGTGGCCGGGGCGTCGATCTACTCCGGGTGGGGACACTTCGGCTTCCACTGGATCACGCCCTTCCACAACATCGCCGGCATGCTCACCGAGTCGGCCAGCGCCCGGATGGCGTGGCCCCTCTACATCCAGCCGGACCAGCTCGCGGGCCGGCCCGGCCGCGGCCTGCCGGAGTACGAGGCCCAGACCACCTTCCCGAATCCCTGGCCCGGCGGCTGGTGGACGGTCCGTGACATCGTGGAGCAGCAGAAGATCGCCTCCTTCGCCACCCTGGACGTCGCCGCCAAGAACCGGCGGATGGTGCTCCGGAGCCACGCCCGAAAGGCGATCCGGCAGACCGAGCGGGGACGGCGGGCCGAGCCGGTGACGAAGGGGCCCGACGGCCCCCTGGCCGCCTTCGTGATCCCCGCCGAGCAGCACGACCCCCTGACCCGGGACAAGATGATCGAGAAGCTCCTGCTCCAGGGGATCGAGGTCCGGCGGGTCGACAGCGAGTTCGTCCACGAGGGGAAGGTCTACGGACCGGGCACCCACGTGGTCACCATGGCCCAGCCCAAGCGGGGGGTCATCCGCTGGCTCCTGGGCCGGACCTTCTATCCGGACAACACCTACACCCGCTACCGGGACGGCTCGCCGATCCCGCCCTACGACATGTCCACCGACAATATGGCCGAGTACATGGGGGTGGAGGTCGACGCCGCTCACACCCACGTGGAGGTCCCCTCCAGCGTCGTCGAGCCCGACTTCGAGATCAGCCTGGTCGAGCGGAAGCCCCACGTCGTCTCCGGCATCGAGAAGGAGGGCGAAGTCGAGGCCGCGGGCGGCGCCGGCTGGGTGGTGGACGGCCGGCTGAACGACGCCTTCCGGGCGATGAACCTGCTCCTGGACGAGGGTGTCGAGGTGCGTCGGGCCACGGGCGCGGTCGACGGCGCGGTCCGCCCCGGCGACTGGCTCGTCTCCGCCGACGCCTCTGCCGACCTGCTGCGCCGGACCGCCCGTGAGACCGGCGTCGACTTCCGGGCCCTGGACGCGGATCCCGGGAGCCACGCCGCCGAGCGCCAGCGCATCGGGATGTACAAGCGATACTACGGCGGAAACATGGACGAGGGTTGGACGCGCTGGCTCCTGGAGCGCTTCGACTTCCCCTTCGACTCGATCCGGGACGACCGGATGCGGGCCGGGGACCTGAACGCCGACTACGACGTCATCATCCTCCCCGAGGACGACCCCGAGACCATGATCGGGACGGAGGAGGACGAGCCCCGGGGCTACGGCGGCTACACGGACAACGTCCCGCCCGAGTTCCGGAGCGGCTTCGGTGAGGAGGGCGTGGACGCCCTGGACGCCTTCGTCCGGAACGGCGGCACATTGGTCACCTTCTCCGAGTCCGGCTCCCTGCCCATCGACGAGTTCGGCCTCCCGGTCCGGAACGTGGTGGAGGGCCTCTCCTCCACCGAGTTCTGGTCGCCGGGCTCCACCCTCCGGGTGACCGTGGACACCGACCACCCCCTGGGCTGGGGGATGCCGGAGAACGCCCTGGCGTTCTTCCTGGAGGACAACCAGGTCTACGAGGTCCTCCGGACCGACCACAACGAGCGGGTCGATCGGATCGCCACCTACGTCCAGGCCGGCGAGGGCACCGACCAGAACGACATCCTCCAGAGCGGCTGGCTCCTGGGCGAGGAGGTCATCTCGGAGAAGGCCGCCATGCTCTCGGTCGAGCACGGCGAGGGCCGGGTGGTGCTCATCGGCTTCCGGACCCAGCACCGGGCCCAGACCCACGGAACCTTCAAGTTCCTCTTCAATGCGCTCCTGGGCGTGCCCGAGAGCGCGGTGCCGAGCCCGGCGGAGCGGCAGCGGATGGAGTAGGGCGATGCCCGGGCGGATCCGCCCGGTCGGCCGGCGCATCCGGCCGGCCGGGCCTCAGCCCGCCTCCAGCCCCGCCAGCGCCCGGATGACCTGGACGGCTCCCTCGCCGAGGCGGTCGGGCACGTAGCCCCCCTCCAGGGTCACGGCGAGCCGGCCCCCGCACGCCTCGTCGGCCCACTCCATCAGGCGCCGGGTCACCCCGTGGAGGTCGGCGGGCTCCAGGCGCTGGCCGCCGAGGGGGTCGCCGTCCAGGACGTCGAAGCCGGCCGAGACCAGGACGAAGTCGGGCTCGAAGCGGCCCCGGACGTCGGCCAGGGCCTCCCTGAAGCTCTCCATCCAGACGTCGGCGTCCGTACCCGGCGGCAGGGGCACGTTCAGGAGCGTCCCCTCCCCTTCCCCCACGCCGGTCTCGTCGGCGCTCCCGGTGCCGGGGTAGTGGGGCGACTGGTGCAGGCTCAGGTAGAAGACCGAGGCGTCGGCCTCGAAGACGTCCTGGGTCCCGTTGCCGTGGTGGACGTCCCAGTCGACGATGGCGACCCGCTCGGCGTCGCCGTCGGCCTGGAGGCGCCGGGCGGCCACGGCCACGTGGTTGAAGAGGCAGAAGCCCATGGCCCGGTCGGGGGTGGCGTGGTGACCCGGGGGGCGGGCGGCGACGAAGGCGTTGGCGAGCTCGCCCGTGGCGACGGCCCGGCAGGCGGCGATCAGGGCGCCGGAGCTTCCGACGGCGGCGTCCCAGGAGGCGGCCGAGACCCGGGTGTCGGTGTCCAGGGAGACGATGCCGTCGGCGCGGCGGGCCTCCTCCACCGCCTTCCTGACCCCGGCCACGTGCTCGGCGGTGTGGACCCGGAGCAGGTCGTCCTCGTCGGCCTCCGGGGCGTCCCGCTGGACCACCCGCTCGTGGAGGTCGAGCATCTCGTCGTGGACCCGGGAGGCCAGGGCCCGGAGCCGCCCCTGGTGCTCGGGATGCCGCCAGCCGGTGTCGTGGCGGGCCGACGCCTCGTGGAGGTAGAAGCCGGTGGGCCGATGGCTCACGGCCGCTTCCGCCTCAGTCGCCGGACTCGGCCCCGACGGGCTCGGCCTCGGGCGCCCGGGTCTCGGCGATCGCCTCCTGGACCGAGCGGACGGTCTTCGGCCGGCTCCTGAGGGCCAGCAGCGCGTCGCAGGCGGCGCTGGTGGCCGACATGGTGGTCAGGTAGGGCAGCTTGTACTGGATCGCGGCCCGGCGCATGGCGTAGTCGTCGTACTGGGACCTCTTCCCCAGGGGCGTGTTGATCAGCAGGTCCACGTCGCCGCTGACGATGCCGTCGACGATGTTCGGCCGGCCCTCGCCGACCTTGTAGATCCGCTCCGAGGGCACGCCGAGCCTCGACAGGTACTCGTGGGTGCCCTTCGTGGCCAGGATCCGGAAGCCCATGTCGTGGAAGCGCCGGAGGATCGGCGTGACGGTGGGCTTGTCCCGGTCGTTGACGGTGGCCACCAGGGTGCCCCCGTCCACCGGGATCTGGTTCCCCGACGACGCCTGGGCCTTGGCGAAGGCCATCCCGAAGGAGTCGGCGATCCCCATGACCTCGCCGGTGGAGCGCATCTCGGGGCCGAGCAGGATGTCCACGTCGAAGCGGTCGAAGGGGAAGACCGCCTCCTTCACCGCCACGCCGGCCACCGGGGGCTCGGCGGGCACGTCCAGGTCGCGGAGCTTCTCGCCGGCCATGACCCGGGCGGCCAGGCGCGCCAGGGGCACGCCCGTGGCCTTGCTGACGAAGGGGATCGTCCGGGACGCCCTCGGGTTCACCTCCAGGACGTAGACCCGACCGTCCTTGATCGCGTACTGGATGTTGATCAGCCCCACCACGCCGAGCTCCCGGGCGAACTTCCGGGTCAGGTCCCGGATCTGGTCGAGCTCGTCGGCGCCCAGGAGGTAGGGCGGCAACACGCACGCCGGGGATCAACAGCGCGAAACCGACCGCGTCGGTG
>CAZMPV010000235.1:0-5189 GCA_964567985.1 uncultured Gemmatimonadaceae bacterium | reverse complement strand
TTCGGGGCGTGGCGCAGCCCGGTAGCGCACCTGCTTTGGGAGCAGGGGGTCGCCGGTTCAAATCCGGCCGCCCCGACTGACTCGGAGCCCGGGAACGGGGATGACCGCGGGAACTCCATCCGAGGAAGAGCGGCGCCGGGAGCCCGGGAGGCCCTCCCCCCGCTTCGGGGTGGCGCTGGCCTTCCTGGCGGCCGGGCTCGCCGCGTACGGGGCGTCCCTCCTCCTGGCCGACAGCCCGGGCCTGGTCGAGGCGGTCTACGTCCCCTGGATCACGGGACGCCTTGTCTCCGGCCTCTCCCGGGCCGCCGGCGTCGTCCCCCTGGCCGTCGGCGAGCTCCTGGTGGCGGCCTACCTCGTGTGGCGGGGCTGGACGGCGGTTCGGGGACTCCGCAGCCTCTTCCGAGCCGGCGAGGATCGGCGGTCGGTTCTCGCCCGGGGCGCCGCGGTGGTCGTCCGGGACGCGGGGGTGATCGTCCTCCTCTTCTACCTCCTCTGGGGCTTCAACTACGCCCGGGCGCCGGTGGCCGAGCGGATCGGGCTCCCGGCGGTCGACGCCGCCGGCTCCGACAGCCTGGTCGCGGACCTCGCCGAGGAGAGCGTCAGGGAGGCGAACCGGGCGTACCGCGCCCTCCACGGAAGCGACGACGCCGGCAGCCCCACGGGGATGCCCGCCACGCTGGACGCCCTGACCCCGGCCCTCGCGCGGGGCTGGGAGCGAGCCGCCCGTGACCTCCGCCTCGACCCCGTGACGCTGCGGCCGTTCGGGGCGCCCAAGCCCGGCCTCACGAGCCCGCTACTGGCCCGCCTCGGCCTGGTGGGATTCTACTTCCCGTTCACCGGCGAGCCCGTACTGAACGTCCGGGCCCCCGCCGTGACGCTGGCGGCCACCGTGGCCCACGAGCAGGCCCACCAGCGGGGCGTCACGCACGAGGGCGACGCCACCTTCCTCGGTCACATGGTGGCGAGCCGCTCCGGAGATCCGCTCCTCCGCTACTCGGCGGCGGTCCGAACCCAGCGGCGGCTGCTGGCGGCGCTGGCCCGCTGGGACGAGGAGCGGGCGACCGAGCTCCGGGAGCGAAGGCTCCCGGGGGTGCGCAGGGACCTGAGAGACCTGGCCGCCTACGTCCGACGCCACGAGGGACCCGCCCGGGAGGTCGCCCGGAGCGTGAACGACTCCTACCTGCGGGCGAACCGGGTGCCCGGCGGCGTGGAGAGCTACGCCCACGTCACCGACCTCCTGCTGCGCTACGGCCAGCTCCACGGACGCCTCTTCGAGGACGGCCACGCCTCGCCGGACCGGAATTGACGGGCTTCTCGGCGCCGGTGTAGCTTTCCAGATGCTCCGCCCCGGCGGCGGAGCTTTCGCGCCCGTAGCTCAGCTGGATAGAGCATCGGCCTTCTAAGCCGAATGTCGCAGGTTCGAGTCCTGCCGGGCGCGCTTGCCAGGAGCGCGAAGCCCTCGCCAAGCCCCGGCGACGGGGGCTGCGGTCCGTTCAGCCTCCAGGGCCCTCGGATCGCGTCTGCAACTCCGAGGCCATCTCGTTGAACGCCCGGGCGATCCGGGTCAGCTCCCGTGGACCCCCTTCCAGGGTGACCCGGCTCCCGAGGTTCCCCTTCTTCAGCTCGTCCTCGGCCGCGACGATGGCGTCCACGGGCCGGACGATCCAGCGATGGCCCAGCACCCAGGCGAGGACGAGGACCAGGAGCGCCCCCGCCCCGAGCGCGTAGAGGTGCCGGACGAAGATCTGCCGGACGGCGCCCGCCTGGTCGGGATCGATCCCCAGCGCCAGGATACCCTCCGGGCTCTCGCCTTCTCCCTGGAGCGGGCGGACGGCGAAGGTCCGGGCGTTGCCGTCGAGATCGGTCCCTGTCATGAGCGAATCCACGACCGTGTCCGCAGCGCCCGTGGGAAACGCTTCGGGGATCTCGGTCCCCACGGCCTCCCGGGGTCCGGGCTCCCGGACCAGCACCATTCCGCTCCGGTCCACCAGCGTCAGCGTGGCGCCCGGCGGGAGCTGCCTCGACGAAGCGTGCTCCCGGAGCTGCTCCAGGTCCAGGCTCGTCGCCAGCGTCCCCGTGACGTCGCCGTCCTCGTCCAGGAGAGGAAGGGCGAGGCCGACCGTCGGCGTGCCGGTGATCCGTCCGATCTGATAGTCGCCCACGGCGAACCGCTTCGTCCCCGTTGCCCGCATCACGTAGCTGCGGTCGCCCAGATAGAGCGGATTCTCCACCTGGAGGGCCCCGCAGAGCCGGTAGCCGGCCGCGTCGATCACGGCCAGGGAAGTGTAGCGGGGATTGGCCTCGAGCACCTGGGTCAGGGTCCGGTGGCACCGGTCCCGGTCCACGTTGCGGATCTCGTCCAGGCGGGCCAGGCTCTCCAGGAGAACGCGGGTCTCGTCCACGAGGCGCTGGTAGTCCGCCGCAACCACCTCGGCCATCCGGAGGGCGTCCTGGTGCTCGCTCCGCTCGGCCAGGTCACGGAGCTCCCCGTAGGAGTAGGCGAGGATCGACACGGCGGGCAGGAACGCGAGAACGATCAGCAACAGGACCCGTCCTCGCAGCGTGCTGGGTAGCAGAGCGTCCATGGTCGGGCACCTCCGGCACAGGGGAATCCCTCGGGGCGGAAGACCCTGCTGGCCGCCCCCGCTGGGCAGGAGGCTGGGACGGAGCCCGGTGTTGTGGATTCCTCCCGGCGGGATGCGGGAGCGCGGCCGGACCCGCGTCTCCCCGCCCCCCACCTCGTGCTAAAAATACGGCGCCGCCCGGACGGGCTCAAATCGACGAGCTTCGGGGATCGAAACCGGGGTGCTGCAGAGCACTCCCCCGACGAGATCGTCGCCGCCCTGTTCCGCGCTCACTCGGCCAGCTCCGTCTCCACCTCCACGCCCCGGTCCAGCGTCCGGTGCACCGGGCAGCGGTCGGCGATCTCCAGGAGCCGGCGTCGCTGCTCCTCGTCGAGGTCGCCGGCGAGCTCGATCCGGCGGCGTACCCGGTCCAGCCGCTCCTCGCCGTCGGCGCAGTCGTCCTCGCAGTCCCTCTGGTGGATCTTCCGGTGCTTCAGCCGGACCGTCACGTCCTCCAGGGCCCAGCCCTTCCGGTCCGCGTACATGCGGAGCGTCATCGAGGTGCACGCCCCCAGGCCGGCGACGAGGAGGTCGTAGGGGGTGGGCCCCTGGTCGGTTCCGCCCACCGAGGTGGGCTCGTCCGCCACCAGGTGGTGACCCCGGGCCACGACCTCGGTCCGGAAGCCCTCGGCGCCGGTCCGGACGACCACCCGGTCCTTCTCGACGAGCTCCTCGGGCGTGGATTCGGGGGCGGGAAGCTCGACGTAGCGCGCGGCCCAGCTCCCGAGCATCCGACCCACGAAGCGGGAGTCCCGCTCCTCCACGAGGAGGTGGTCGGCGTCGTCCAGCGAGACGAAGCTCTTGGGATGCCGGGCCATCTCGTAGAGCCGGGCGGCGTTGCCGATCCCCACGGTCTCGTCCCGGGGAGAGTGGAAGATCATCAGCGCCCGTTCCAGGCCACCGACGGCGTCCTCCATCCGGACCCTCTCCAGGTCGTCGAGGAACTGCTTCCGGATCCTGAAGGTCCGGCCGGCCAGGGTCACGGCGGCCTCGCCCCGCTCCTCGATCTCGTCCCGGGAGTCCTCCACGTGCTTCAGGACGTGGGCCGGGTCGGCCGGCGCGCCGATGGTCGCCACGGCTCGGACCGAGGGCAGCTCCCGGGCGGCGTGGATGACGGCCGCGCCGCCGAGGGAGTGACCGACCAGGAGGGAAGGGGCCTCGTGGCGCTCCTCGAGATACCGGCCGGCCGCCACCAGGTCCTCGACGTTGGACGAGAAGTTGGTGTTCGCGAAGTCGCCTTCGCTCTCCCCCAGGCCCGTGAAGTCGAAGCGGAGGACGGCGAGCCCCTCGTCCGCCAGGGACCGGGTCAGATTCACGGCGGCCTTCAGGTTCTTCGAGCAGGTGAAGCAGTGGGCGAAGAGGACGTAGGCGGCCGGCTCGCCCCCCAGGGGCACCTCGAGGCGGGCAGAGAGCTCCGCTCCGGTGGAGCCGGGGAAGGAGATTCGCTCCGTGGGCATCGGGCCTCCGTAGGATTGAAGACGCGGTCGGGTTCGCGCGGGATTTCACGCCTCAAACCCGACCCTCCGCCCCAGCGTTCCATGCACCGGTCCAGCGGAGTCGAGGCGGGTGGTTTACGGGGCAGGGGGCACGGTTTACCTTTGCTTGCCCGCTGAGACGAGGAGGCGGGACGGGGCCATCCCGGAGCGGGACCTCCGGGACGGCCCCCAGTTCATGGTGGGCGTAGCTCAGTCGGTTAGAGCGCCAGGTTGTGGCCCTGGAGGTCGCCGGTTCGAATCCGGTCGCTCACCCTGGACGCGAACCCGGAGGCGGGCGAACAAACCCCGAACAGAGGGTTGACCCGGCCCGGCATTCGCGTTACCCTGTGGACGTCGATGGCGACAGGGTGAGAGCCCGTCGCGGCCCGGAGATTCTTCGGGTCCGGCTCGGGTGTCTGTCGCGGGTTCGAGAGAGGATCGCGACCCCGTTGACACTCCCGGGCACCGTCGCTATGGTTAAGACCCTCGCAGCGAGCCCTTCTGAATCGCGGCCGCTGCGAATTTTACTCGCGGGATGTTCGGAACTCCGACCCATCTCTGCGGGTATCTAGATTGCTGGCAGCGGGGGGCGCCCTCCGAGGCGTCCCGCGACCCGCCACAGAGCTGATTGAAAACTGAGGTTTCGAGAAAGTGGGCGGGCCCACAAGCAGCGAGCACTGTGTCTCGCTGACGTCCGCGCCTTCGAGCGCGGGTGGGTTTCGAACACAGATTTTCCGGACGTACGATTTGAAAGATCGGCGTTCGTTGAGCCAATCAGGACTTCTTCTAACGGAGAGTTTGATCCTGGCTCAGGACGAACGCTGGCGGCGTGCCTAACACATGCAAGTCGCGCGAGGACCAGGGTGCTTGCACCCTGTAGCCGAGCGGCGGACGGGTGAGTAACACGTGACTAACCTGACTTCGGGTGGGGGACAACCTGGGGAAACCCGGGCTAATACCGCATATTGTTCAGCTTCCGCATGGTCGCTGAATAAAAGACGGCCTCTGCTTGCAAGCTTTCGCCCGAAGAGGGGGTCGCGGCCTATCAGCTTGTTGGTGAGGTAACGGCTCACCAAGGCGATGACGGGTA
>CAZMPV010000234.1:0-5207 GCA_964567985.1 uncultured Gemmatimonadaceae bacterium | reverse complement strand
TTCACGATCCGGCCGTCGTAGACGGGCTCGGACGCGAGCCTCCGGGGCTCGTCGTGGCCGGCTTCGGGGGACTGCTCGGGGATCTCTGTCATCCGTATCGGGGGCTGAGGGTGCGCATACGCGCGTCGGCCCGCCGGATCCCGAAGCCCGGCCCCGCGTTGGCCGGCTTCCATATGGGGATACGACGGCGGGCCGCCGATCTTGCAGGGCGGGACCGGAGCGGCGAGGCGCAGACCGCGGTCCCGGGACGGCCCGCGCCGGGAGCTCAGGGGCCGGAGACGACCTCCACCGGTCCGAGTCCCAGGGCCTCCAGGGGTCCGGCAACTTCGTCGGCGTCGCCCACCACCACGATCGCCATCTCGTCCGGGTGGACCCGGCGGCGAGCGGCCTCCTCGACGTCGGCGGGCTCCACGCCCCGGACCCGGTCCCGGAACGCGGCGTGGAAGTCGTCGGGGAGGTCGTAGACGATGAGCTCGGCGATCCGGGAGCTGACCTGACCGGTGGTCTCGAAGCGGAGGGGGAAGACCCCGACCACGTAGTCCCGGGCGGAGGCGACCTCCTCCTCGGTGGGTCCGTCGGCCACCAGCGCCTCGACCTGCCGCAGGGCCTCGTCCACGGCGTCGGCGGTCACCGCCGTCTCGACCGCCGTGGAGATCGTGAACGGACCGGGCTCGCGGCGGGCCGAGAAGCGGGAGCGGACGCCGTAGGTGTAGCCGTGCTCCTCCCGGAGGCTCTGGTTCAGACGGCTCGTGAATGTGCCCCCCAGGATCGTGTTGAAGACCAGGATCGGGAAGTAGTCTTCCGAGCTCTTCCGGATCCCCACGTGGCCCATCCGGATCTCCGACTGGACGCTCCCGGGCCGGTCCACCACCACGATCCGCCGCTCGTCGCTCCGGGGCCGGGCCCGGAACTCGGGTCGGCCCCGACCCTCTCCGCTCCAGCTCCCCAGGTGCTCGGCCGCCATCGCCTCGAGCTCCTCCGGGCCCACGTCACCGGCCACCACCAGGCCGCCGTCGCCGGGCCGGTAGGCCTCGTCGGCGAAGGAGCGGACGGCGTTGGTCCCCAGCTCCTCGACGGACTCCGGGAGCCCCGCCGTCGGACGGGCGTAGGGCACCTCGTCAGCGAAGATCTCCCCCAGCGCGGCGTCCGCGGCGATCTTTCCCGGCTGCTTGCGGCGCTCCTCGAGGCTCGCCAGGTGCTGGGCCCGGACCCGGGCGACCTCGTCGTCGGGAAAGGCGGGCCGCCGGATCAGGCCGGCCAGGATCGGCAGCGCCTCGACCAGCCGGTCCGCGTGGCAGGAGAGGCTGACGGTGGTGGCGTCCCAGCCGGTGCTCACCCGGAGCGACGCCCCGATCCCCTCGAGAGCCTCGGCCAGCTCGTTCCCGGGGAGCGCCTCGGTGCCCCCCTCGAGGCAGTCGCCGGTGAGCACCGCCAGCCCCGCCCGATCCCGTGCGAGCCAGCTCTCCCCGGCGTTCAGCACCAGCGAGACGCTGACCACGGGAAGACGGGGCATGCGAACCACCCGGAGCTCCAGGCCGTTGTCCATGGATCCCGGGACCACCTCCGGGAAGTGGAAGGCCCGGATCGGACCCGGCTCCGGAGGCGACGTCCGCTCTCGGGCGGGGGCTCCGCTCTGCTCGGTCACGACTGGCCTCCCGGCACGTAGGTCAGGATCGCCCGGTTGTCCTCGCCCAGGTATCTCTCGGCGAAGCTCCGAAGCCGGGAGACGTCCACCTCCCGGAGACGGTCCACTTCGCTGTTCAGGCGACCCGGATCGTCGAAGAAGAGCTCGAACATGGAGAGGAGGTCGGCCCGCTGACCGACCTTCTCGATTCGCCGCAGGAGCTGGCTCTCGCTCATGGCCACCGCCCGGGCCAGCTCGTCCTCGTCGGCCCCGGCCAGCCCGTCCACCTCGGCCAGGAGGGCCTCCTCCAGAGCGTCGGGATCCACGTCGGGGTAGCCGTCGACCCGGATCAGGAGCATGGCCGAGCCCGTGAGCAGGGGAAAGACCATCGCCGCCACGTCCTTGGCCACCCGGCGCTCCCGGACCAGGGAGCGATAGAGGCGCGACGCCTTGCCGGTGCCCAGGACCTCGGCGGCCACGTCGGCGGCGTAGTATTCCCGGGTCGTATACGGCGGCACCCGGGCCGCCATGTAGACCCGGGGGAGCGGGACGTCGTCCTCGAGGCGCTCCCGGACGGTCTCGCCGATGGTGGGCGAAAGGTCGGGCTCGCCGGGCAAGGGGGGGATCGGCTCCCCCCGGGGGATGGGACCGAAGTTCCGCTCCACCATCTCCATGGCTTCGTCCTCGTCCACGTCGCCGCACAGGGTCAGGACCGCGTTGTTCGGCACGTAGAAGGTGCCGAAGAAGTCCTCCACGTCGGCGAGGCCGGCCGCGTCCAGGTCTTCCATGGAGCCGATGACGGTGTGGTGATAGGGGTGGTCCTCGGGGAAGACCATCCGCTGGAGGTGCTCGTCCCAGTCGCCGTAGGGCTGGTTGTCGTAGCGCTGGCGCTTCTCGTTCTTCACCACGTCCCTCTGGTTGTCCAGCTTCTGGCGGGTCATCGCCGGGATCATCCACCCCATCCGGTCCGACTCGAGCCAGAGCGCCAGCTCGAGGTGGTGGGAGGGCAGCGTCTCGAAGTAGTTCGTACGGTCGAACCAGGTGGACGCGTTCAGCGAGCCGCCGGCCCGCTCGACGAGCTGGAAGTGTGCGCCCTTGGGCACGTTGGCCGAGCCCTGGAACATCATGTGCTCGAAGAGGTGGGCGAAGCCCGTCCGACCCGGCCGCTCGTTCCGGGAGCCGACCCCGTACCAGAGGTTGACCCCGACGATCGGGGCGGTGGCGTCCCGGGAGAGGACGACGCGGAGGCCGTTCTCCAGCCGGTGTCGTGTCACGGGGATGTCGAGCAAAGCCTTCAGCCTCCGTTCCTGGGTTCTAGATCGGTCGGGCCGGGGCCCTCGGCCGCGGCCTCGCTTCCGGGCGGGCCGGCCTCGAGGACCACGCGGCCGGACCACGCGTCCCGGAGTCCCTCCTCGATCCGCTCCCTGTCCCCCACGACCACCACCGAGAGCCGATCCGGATCCAGGTGCCGACGGGCCACCTCCCGCACCGCACCGGCGTCCACCGCCAGGACACGGTCCACGAAGCTCTCGTAGACCCGGTCCGGGAGGTCGTAGAGGACCACCTCGCCGAAGCGAGCCGTCACGTCCCGGACGCTCTCGAAGCGCTGGGGGAGGCGGAACGCGGCATAGCGCCGTGCGCGCTCCAGCTCCTCGGCGGAGACCGGCTCCTCCCGGATCCGGCGGATCTCCCGGACGAACTCCTTCAGGGCGTCGCCGGTCGCCGGCGTGTGGACCGACGCGCCGGCCACGAAGGGTCCCGGCCAGCGGCGCATCACGAAGATCGAGCTGGCCCCGTACGTGTAGCCTTTCTCCTCCCTGAGCCGGGTGTTGAGCCGGCTCGTGAAGGAGCCGCCCAGCACCGTGTTCAGGACCGTCAGCGGAAAGTAATCGTCGCTGGTCCGGGCCGCGGCGATCCGCCCGATCCGGATCTGGGACTGGGACGCCCCGGGCCGGTCCAACAGCCGGAGCGTTCCCTCGCTCCCCCCGGTCGGCCGCTCCTCGGCGAGCGGGACCGCCTCGCCGGTCCGCCATCGGCCCAGGGTCCGCTCCAGCAGCGGCTCGAGCCGATCCCTGGGGACGTCGCCCGCCAGGACCAGGGCCGCGTTCCCCGCATGGTAATGCTCCCGGAAGTAGCGCTCCACCTCCTCCCGGGTCAGCGCCTCCAGGGTCTCCCGGTCGCCCAGCACGGGTCGGCCGTAAGGATGGGTCGGCCCGTAGAGGATCCGGGCCAGGGTGTCGTCGGCGAGGGCCCCGGGGCGGTCCCGCCGCTGGAGGACCCGGGTCAGACGCTCCCGGCGGACTCGCTCCAGCTCATCCGCGTCGAAGCTCGGCTCCCGGACGATCTCGGCCACCAGCTCCACGGTCGGCTCGACCCGGCTCGACAGGACGTCGAACTCCACGAAGGAGGCGTCCCAGTCGGACGTGGAGCGGACGCGGGCGCCAAGGGCGTCCACGGCCTCGGCGATCTCCACCGCGGACCGGGTCCGGGTGCCCTCGTCGAGCATGTCCGCCACCAGGGCGGAGAGCCCCGCCCGCTCCGGCGCCAGGGTGGACGAGCCGCCCAGGATCACCAGCGCACCTGCGACCAGCGGGAGCTCCCCGACATCGAGAAGGAGCACCTCCAGGCCGTTCGAGAGCTCGAAGCGCTCCGGTCGGGGCGGCCTCAGGGGAGGCGGGCGACCGACCCCCGGGGGCCGACTCCGGTCCAGGGCCTTCGTCTCCGGGCTCACGCTCCCTCCTCCCCGTCGGCGGCCAGCCCCCGTCGCTTCCGGGGGACGACGCTGAGCACCGCGGCCGGGGCATCCACCAGGAAGCGCTTCACGGCCTCCGTCACCGTGGTCGCCGTCGCGCTCCTGTAGCGCTCGAGGTCGTCGATCGCGAAGTCCGAGCGTCCGGCCAGGACGTGATACTCGTTCAGGGCGTCCGCCCGGCCGCCGAAGCCGCCCACCCGGTCGAGCCGGCGGACGAAGTCGGCCTCGAGCCCCGCCCCGGCGGCGTCCATCTCCTCCGAAGTGAAGCCCTTGGTCGCCACGGCGTCCAGCTCCTCCCGGACGGCGCCCTCCAGAGCGTCGAGGCCGACGCCGGGCCGGGCCGTGGCAATCAGGTGGAAGGCGCTGCCCAGCTCCCCGCTGTCCTGGTAGGCGGTGAGCTCCTGGGCCAGCTCGTCCTCGTAGACCAGGCGCCGGTGAACCCTGGCACCCTTTCCGTCGGCCAGGAGGTCGGCGGCGATGTCCATGTGGGCGTCCTCCTCGCCGAAGACCGGCGCCGTGTGCCACGCCATGTAGAGCCGGGGAAGCTCCACGTCGTCCTCCACGACCCGCCGCCGGGTCCCCTCCAGGGAGGCCGGCGCGGCCTCGACCTCGACCTTCCCCGGGCCCGGCTCCACCGGTCCGAAGTAGCGCTCGGCCAGCTCCCGCACCCGGCCTGCCTCGGCATGACCGGCCACGGCCAGGCTCGCGTTTCCGGGGCCGTAGTGCCGCCGGAAGAAGTCCCGCACGTCGTCCAGGGAGGCCGCCGCCAGGTCCGTCATGGAGCCGATGGTGGGCCAGGAGTAGGGGTGACCCTCGGGGTAGAGCATCTCC
>CAZMPV010000233.1:0-5227 GCA_964567985.1 uncultured Gemmatimonadaceae bacterium | reverse complement strand
GTGGGGAAAGTCCGCGGGAATGGTCTTGCCCAGCGAGGCCTGGACGCTGAGCGGGCTCACGTCGTTCTTGAGCTGGAGGTTGATCACCCCGGCGATGGCGTCCGAGCCGTACTGGGCCGCGGCACCGTCACGCAGCACCTCGACCTGGCCGATCGCCAGCTGGGGAATCGCGTTCATGTCCACGCCGGACGATCCCGGCGCGGAGTTCCCGAAGACCTGCACGGATGCGGTCTTGTGACGCCGCTTTCCGTTGATCAGGACCAGCGCCTGGTCCGGGCTCATTCCCCGGAGCTGGAAGGGCCGAAGGCCGGAAGCCAGGTCGGCGATCTGCTCCTGGGGCACGTAGATCGACGGGGCCATCTCTTCCAGCGTGCCCAGGAAGTCCGGCGCGTTGGCGGCCTGGATCTGGGCCTCGGGGTAGACGTCCACCGGGACCGGAAGCTCGTCGGCGGCGGTGTGGGCGGCCCTGGAGCCGACCGACACCCGGAGCTCGTCGAGGGCCACCGCTTCCTCGCCGACCCGGAAGTTCTGGGTCGTCACCTCGCCCGCCTCGACCGTGATCGAAGCCGAGATGGAGCCGTAGCCCATGCTCTGGACGTTCAGATTGTGTTCGCCGGCGGGCACGTTGAGGATCAGGAACCGTCCGGATCGATTGGTCAGGCTGCCGAGGCCTGTCCCTTCCAGGCTCACCTGGGCCCCGGCCAGCGCCTGGCCGGACTCGGTGATGACCCGGCCCTGCACGGTGCCCGTGCTCTGGGCCTCGACGACCTGGGGCCCGAGGGCCCAGATCATCAGGGACCAGGTGAGCAGAAGCGCGAAGCGTTTCATCTGTGGCATTCTCCTGTGTGGCGGTGAGTTACGGGGTGCTGCCGTTCGTCCGGAGCCCGGGGCTCCTGACGGACCTGATCGCCGGCGGGAACCGCCCCGCCCCAACCGGGAGCCCGCGAAACACCGAATCGACGCCGCCGAGCCGTACGCCGAGGTCCTCGGTGACCAGGACCACGGCGGGAAGCGTCGTAGGGTCGGGTCGGCACAAGGGGATACGTGATGCGAGTAGTCAACTTTCACATGACCAAATGAACATCGGGCCGCGCCTGCGGTCCAGGTTCTCGTTCACTCGGCCGAGCTCGGGGGACGTCTCACGACGACCAGTCCATGGTGAACTGGTCCGAGACGTCGGCGTGGGGGTCGTCGCCCGTGGCGCGCTGGGCCATGTACTCTCCCAGGATCGGGCTGAACTTGAAGCCTTCGGCGTTGCCCCCGCCGAAGAGCCAGACGTTGTCCATCTCCGGATGGGTGTCGATCAGCCAGTTCCGGTTGGACGTGCTCTCGTAGTGGCACGCCCGGGTCTCGACCAGGGGGGCGTCGGCGAGGTCGGGAAAGTACTGCCGGAGGATCTCCCGGCCGTCTTCCAGATACTCGGCCGGGATGTAGCGCTGGGACTCGTCGGGATCCTCGGGGGAGCGCCCCCCGGTCCGGACCCGGAAGCCCTTGCTGTCCGGCGGAAGCGCCACCCAGCCGGTGCAGCCGGGGACGTTGTAGCTCGGCATGTTCGGATACCGAAAGCGGTTGTCTCCGGGCGGGATCCCGTAGTAGAAGGTGTGCCCCAGGGGAATCCGCATCCGCTCGGCCATCAGCTCGGGGAAGAACTTCCCGAACCAGGGGCCGAGGGCGAAGACGAAGGAGTTCGCCGAGATCCGCTCGCCGGTGGGCTGGATCTCCACGTCCACCAGGCGGCCCCCGTAGCTCCGGCCCAGTGAGGCCTTGCCGATGACGATCCGGCCGCCGAGCCGCTCGTACATGTCCGAGACCTTCTCGCACGCCTTCCGGGCCCGGACGACGCCGGCGTCGAGCTCGTAGAGGCCGAAGCTGATGTTCTCGGTGTTGATCTGGGGCCAGCGGTACTCGATCTCCTCCGGATCGAGCACCTCGTGACGGATCCCGACCTTCTCCCAGGTCTCCCGGGTGAGGGTGGTGTAGTTGTCCCACTCCTCCCGGATGGCCAGATCCCCGGTGGTGAAGAAGAGCTCGAGGCCCGACTCCTCGGTCCAGCGCTCCTGCAGCTCGTTCCAGCGCTCGATCGCCCGGCTGGCCCACCGGGTCCAGAGCGTCCGGTCCCGGTAGCCGGTCCGGACGCCCCGGGTCTCTCCGCCGGAGGTGGCCCGGGAGTTGCCGGGTCCGTACTGGTCGATCAGGACCACGTCCACCCCCATCTTTCGGAGGTAGTAGGCGGTCCAGACGCCGAAGGCTCCGGCCCCGATGACGGCGATCTCCGGGCGCCCCTGCCGGATCGCCGGAGCGTCCCGCTCGGCGGACGCCACGGGGATCATCCCTTCGAGAGACTCGGCTCCCGCGGCCAGGGCTCCCGCCCCCACGCCCGTGAGCTTCAGGAAGTCGCGCCGATTCATTCCCATTCTGGTAGCCTGGAGCGAATCACGGGATGGCCGTTCGTAGCGTGTCGCGTGCCTGGACTGACCCCGGATGGTGGGTCGGAACGGATCCGCGACGGAGGTGGAGCGGGCGAACTGACGCGCACCTTACTCGGCGCCGCGGGCGTCTGTCAACAAAAGTCGGCACGGCGTCTCGGAAAGGTCGGTACAGCTTCCCGATCGGGGGGGCGGGCCCGGCCCGGTCGCGCGCCCTCCTTGACGGCCGGGGTCCCGAGCCCGTATTCCTCTCTGACCATGAGCGAGATCCGCGACCGCGCCACCCGAGCCTTCTTCTTTACCCGCCCCCGGGCCCCCGGGGGACGGAGGACGTGCGGCTGACGTAGAGCCGACGGATTCGCCCCGAGACGGCCCGTGACTCCAGTCACGGGCCGTTTTTTTGTGCGCCCACGAGAACGCAGGAGACACACCATGTCGGACGAGAGCAGGACCACCCTGGACGACCTCCGGCGCCGCATCGACGAGGTCGACTGCACCCTGGCCCGCCTCCTGGCCGAGCGAACCGAGCTCGCCGTCGAGGTCGGCCGCCGGAAGCGCCGGGACGGCGCGCCCCTCCTGGATCCGGAGCGGGAGGCCGCCGTCGTCAGGAAGGCCGCGGCCCGGGCCCGCCAGAGGTCCCTGGACGACGAGGCGGTCCGGAGCATCTACTGGCGCATCATCGAGCTCTCCAGGAGCGCCCAGCGGGACGACGGGTCGTGACGCCGGAGCGCCCGATCCGGGTCGCCTACCAGGGCGAGCCCGGGGCGTACAGCGAGGAGGCCGTCCGCACCCTCCTGGGCGACGCCGCCGAGCCCCTGCCCCGGAGGAGCTTCCGGGACGTGGCCCGGAGCGTCGTGGAGGGCGAGGCGGACCGGGGGCTGCTCCCGGTGGAGAACACCCTGGCCGGGAGCGTCACCGCGTCCTACGACGTCCTCTCGACGGAGCCGCTCCGGGTGATCCGGGAGATCATCCGTCCGATCCGCCACTGCCTCCTGGCGGTGCCGGGAGCGTCGGAGGCGTCGCTGAAGCGGGTCCTCTCCCATCCGGTGGCCCTGGCCCAGTGCGGCGACTTCTTCCGGGCCCGTCCGGAGCTCGAGGCGGTGGCGGTCTACGACACCGCCGGCGCGGCCCGGACCGTCGCCGAGGACGGCGACCCCGAGGTCGCAGCCATCGCCTCCCGGCTGGCCGGAGAGCACCACGGCCTCGAGATCCTGGCCGACGGGATCCAGGACCGGGACGACAACCAGACCCGCTTCTATCTCGTCTGTGCGCGGGACGACGCCGGGCCGCCGGAGCCCGAGGCGGCCGACGACGCGGAGTGGAAGAGCGCCGTCCTGCTCCGGACCGACAACGAGCCGGGCGCCCTCTACCGGGTGCTCCGCCCCCTGGCCGAGCGGGGCGTGAACCTGAGCAAGCTCGAGTCCCGTCCCGGCGCCGACCCGTGGACGTACCGCTTCTTCCTGGAGTTCGAGACCCGGGCCGATCGGGAGCCCGGACGCTCGGCGGTGGCCGCGGCCCGTGCCGAGGCGGCCGAGCTCGTGGTCCTGGGCGTCTTCCCCCGCTGGAGGGCCGCCGCTGGCACCACCGGAGGCGAGTCGCCATAATCGCCGCGGGGCGTCGGAGCGTCTCCGGCGACCCCGCCCGACGGACCGGGCCGAGCCCGCCAACAGACCCGAAACCGCAGCGAGCGAACGATGAGCGTCCTTCCCGCCGCCTATGGAGGGCCGAGCTGGCCCCGGAGAACCGCCAGCATGGCCGACGAGATCGGATCCGTCTGGAGCGCCTGCGGCATCCGCTCCGAGTGGACGCCGCTCCGCGCCGTGCTCCTCCACCGCCCCGGCCCCGAGTTCGACGAGCTCGGAGACCCGGACGAGACCCTCATGCTCGAGAAGCCCGACCCGGAGAAGGCCCGGGCCCAGCACGACGCCATGGCCGAGGCGTACCGGGAGCACGGGGTCCGGGTCCACTACGTCGAGCCCGCCGAGACCCCGCCGCCGAACCAGATCTTCTGCGCCGACCTGATGTTCATGACCCCGGCCGGCGCCATCCTCGGCAGGCCGGCCTCCACGGTCCGGGCCGGCGAGGAGCGGTGGATCGCCCGCCGGCTCGCCGACATCGGCGTGCCGATCCTCCGGAGCGTCGGAGGCTACGGGGTCTTCGAGGGGGCCGACGCCGCCTGGCTCGACGAGAGCGCCGTGATCGTCGGCCGGGGGCTCCGGACGAACCTCCAGGGCGCCGCCCGGGTGGCCCAGGCCCTGGACGAGCTCGGCGTGGACACGGTCCAGATCGACCTCCCCCACGGCTCCATGCACCTCATGGGCGAGATCCGGATCGTCGACCGGGACCTGGCGTACTGCCGTCCGAACCGGACGCCGTGGACCGCCGTGCGGCTCCTCGAGGAGCGGGGCTACGAGGTGCGCTTCTTTCCCGACGAGGAGGAGTGCCGGACGACGATGGGCCACAACTTCGTCGTCCTCGGGCCCCGGAAGATCCTGGTGCCCGCCGGCAATCCCCGCTCGATCGAGGAGTACGAGGCCCAGGGCATCGAGTGCGTCACCGTGGAGGTGGACGAGCTCGTGAAGTGCGCCGGGGCGATCGGCTGCCTCTCCGCCGTCCTGGAGCGGGAGCCCGCCGAGTGAGCCGGGGCGTGGGCGGCCCCACCCACCCCCGACATCCGTTCGGCCCCGGTCTTCTCGTCGCGGGGGAATGGCCGCGGTGAGCGTCGCCGACCCGCTGGGCCCTTCCGCGGCCCGCCCGGACGGCACCCCCGACGACGCCGACGACCGCCTCCCCAGGAGCCT
>CAZMPV010000232.1:0-5229 GCA_964567985.1 uncultured Gemmatimonadaceae bacterium | reverse complement strand
GTACGCCTCCATCCCACCCACGGCTTCGATCCAGCGGGCCACCAGGGAGTCGGCCCTGGGGTCGGCGTCCTGGCCGGTCGCCGCGGGCCCCGGAGCCGACGGGGGCGTCGGCCCGGAGCGGCTCGACGTCGGAGCCGACAAAGACGGCCCCGACGTCCAGACGACGACGAGGAGGGCGGCGGCAGCGGCCGGAATGCTGAGAAGTCGGGACATGGCTCCGGGGTCTCGGTCGTGTTTGGGCGATCCGGTACGGGTGGCCCGCGTGGGCAGGGTGGTCGGGTCGGGTCGGGAGCGCAACGGTCGGCTTGCCCCTCCGCGGGATTCCGGGGTAGTGTGCACCGTCCGTCGCTTCGACAATCCCCGGACGGCCCGAAAGGATCCCGTTCGCCCATCTCAGGAGCCACTCGATGACCGGCATCCTCCGCTCGGCCCTCACCCCCCTCGCAGCCGCGGCCCTCGTCTTCCTCTCCGCCTGCGCGGGCCCCTCCGTCGACGACGCCGCGGACCTGATCCTGACCGGGGGGCAAATCTGGACCGGGGTCGACGAGACGCCGTGGGTCGAGGCCGTGGCGGTCCGGGACGAGACGATCCTGGCCACGGGCACGGCCGCCGAGGTGGACGCCCACCGGGGCCCGGACACCCGGGTGGTGGAGCTCGAGGGCCGGATGGTCACGCCGGGCTTCATCGACAACCACACCCACTTCAACCGGGCCGGCGAGCTGCTCCTCGGCGTGAACCTCCTGGACGTGGCCGACGAGGAAGCCCTGGTCCGGAAGATCACCGAGACCGCGGAGCGGATGCCCGAGGGCGCCTGGATGGTCGGGGGCATGTGGGGCGCCTACGAGCAGTGGGAGCAGGGCTCCACGGGCCGGGAAGGGGAGGAGGGCCGGCAGCAGACCTTCTACCCGGACCGGTCGGGGATCGACCCGGTCTCGCCGGACAACCCCGCCATCCTCTGGAACTGGGACCGCTCGAAGTTCCTGGCCAACCAGGCCGCGCTGGACGCCGCCGGGGCGAGCTGCGCCTGGAGCGGCGTCGAGTGCGAGGGGGGCGAGCCCACCGGGCGCCTCTCGGCGGAGGCCGCGGAGCGGATCCGGGACGCCATCCCCCCCAAGACGATGGAGCAGAAGCTGGCCGAGGCCCGGGCGGCCCTGGACAGCCTCCGGGCTCACGGGGTCACGACCTTCTTCGACATCACCCCGCCGGGGCAGGTGGCCGTCTACGACTCACTCAGGAGCCGGGGGGAGCTCACCGCCCGGGTCCACATGCGGCTGGTGATCGACACCTGGGACGAGCTCACCTTCGACGCCGGCATCACCGACGGCTTCGGCGACCGGTGGATCAGGTACCAGGGGCTCAAGGGCTTCGTGGACGGGATCATGGGGAACTCCTCGGCCCGCTTCTACGAGCCCTACCTGACCACCGGGGTCCGGGGCTACTGGCGGGACTCCACCAACACCGGACACGTGACCGACGGCGGCTCGGGGATGGAGCCGCCGGGGAACATGATGGGCAACGTGACCGGCGCCGACTCGGTGGGCTGGAACCCCCGGGTCCACGCCATCGGTGACGTGGCCATCGACTCGATCCTGGACATCTACGAGCACGTCATCGCCAACAACCCGCCCCGGGACGACCGGCGCTTCGCCATCATCCACAACCAGGTGCTGAGCGGCCCCGAGGCGGCGGAGCGGCAGGCCGAGATGGGCATCATCGCCGAGATGCAGCCCTACCACACGATCGACGACATGCGCTGGATGGAGGAGCGGATCGGCGAGCGCTCTCGCTGGGCCTACGCCTTCAACACGCTGAACGAGGCCGGCGTCCTCCTCTCCTTCGGCTCGGACTGGCCGGGGACGAACGCCGCCTGGTACACCTCCGACCCGCTCAAGGGCATCTACGCCGCCGTGACCCGGCAGACCCTGGACGGCACCCCCGAGGGGGGCTGGTACCCGGAGGAGCGGATCGGCGTGGAGGCGGCGCTGAAGGCGTACACGGTGAACAACGCCTGGGTGGCCGGGGAGGAAGACCTCAAGGGTCAGGTGGCCGAGGGCTATCTGGCCGACCTGGCGGTCCTGGACCGGAACATCTTCGAGATCGAGCCGTCGGCGCTGAAGGACGTGCTCGTGGAGATGACGATCGTCGGCGGAGAGGTCGTCTTCGAGCGGTCCGGCGGCTGAAGGGGGCACCGTGGAGCTTCGGGCACGAGCGGGGCTGCTGGCGGCGAGTCTGGCGACCGGGGCCCTCGTCGCGGCGGCGGCCGGCGCCTCCGCCCAGGTGCCCCGGGAGCTCCTGCGCCGGGACCTGGAGCGGGACCGGCGGAATCTGGTGGCTTACGTCGAGGCCGTTCCCGACTCCGTCCTCGGCTTCCGTCCGACCCCGGAGGTGCGGAGCTTCGCCGAGCAGATCGAGCACGTGGTCCTGGACAACGCGAACATCGTCTCCACCGCCCTCCGGGGCGACACCCTGGACTGGGCGCGCCCGCCCCGCTCCGAGTACCTGACGTCGAAGGAGGCCCTCCTGGAGCTCGTCGACGCGAGCTACGACTTCGTGCTCCGCCTCCTGGCCGAGGCGTCGGACGAAGAGCTGGCCGCCCGGACCACCGTCTTCGGCCGCTACCGGGTGCCCGCGTGGCGGGCCTTCGAGGCGGCCCGGGAGCACGGGACCTGGACCCTGGGCCAGACGGTGCCGTACCTGCGGTTGAACGGCGTCACGCCTCCCGCCTACGAGGTCTTCGATCCCTCCGCGCTGGAGCCGGGAGCGCCCCCGCCCGACTGAGGCCGGTGGATCCGCTCGCGCCCGGTCGCGTATTACCTCGACGACGACCACACCCGACCCCGACAGACGACGGCCCATGACGAAGAACGTCCTCCGCCCCGCACCGACAGCAGCCCTCCTCGGACTCCTCTCCGTCGGACTCATCGCTGCCGGCTGCACGGACGTGGAGATCACCGGACCCGAGGCTCCCACCATCGACGAGATCGAGTTCGCCGCCGAGCTCGGCATCAACCTGGGCCGGATGGAGGAGCGGGCGTCCGGGCTCTGGGTGCAGGACCTGAAGGAGGGGGACGGAACGGAAGAGGTCGTCGGCGGCGACCTGGTCTACGTCTACTACACCGGCTGGCTCCCCGACGCCACCGTCATCGACTCCAGGCAGAGCGGGGAGCCGTTCTCCTTCGAGGTGGGCACCAGCAACGTGATTCCCGCCTGGCACGAAGGCTTGAGGGGAATGAAGGTGGGCGGGGTGCGCCGCCTCGTCGTCCCTCCACACCTGGCCTACGGCTCCCGGGGCGCCGGGAATGTGCCCCCCAACGCCTGGCTGGTCTTCGAGATCGAGCTGGTGGAGATCCAGTAGGCCCGGCGCCCGCCGGCCCCGCCGGGCCGGGACCGCCTCACATCTTCGGCGGCGTGACCCCCGTCTGGTCCTGGTACTTGCCCTTGCGGTCGGCGTAGGTGGTCAGGGGCTCCTCCTCACCCTGGAAAAAGACGAGCTGGGCGATGCCCTCGCCGGCGTAGATCTTCGCCGGCAGGGGGGTGGTGTTCGAGATCTCCAGGGTCAGGTACCCGCACCACGAGGGCTCCAGGGGCGTCACGTTCACCACGATGCCGCAGCGGGCGTAGGTGCTCTTGCCTACGCAGATCGCCAGGACGTCCCGGGGCATGCGGAAATACTCCTCGGTCCGGGCCAGGGCGAAGGAGTTCGGAGGGATGATGCACTCGTCGGCCCGGACGTCCACGAAGGAGCGCTCGTCGAAGTTCTTCGGGTCCACCACCACGTGGTGGACGTTGGTGAACACCTTGAACTCCGGGGCGACCCGGATGTCGTAGCCGTACGAGGACAGCCCGTAGGAGATCGTGCCCTCCCGAACCTGGTCCGGCTCGAAGGGCTCGATCATCCCGTTGTCCTCGCACATCTGACGGATCCAGCGGTCGCTCTTGATAGTCATGCTCTCCGTGGTCTCGGCTGAACGTGAGACGGGGCCCCGGGGGCCCCGCAGGGTGGTCCCCGAGCCACGGAACGGCACCCGCCGCCCAGGGTAGATTTCGCCCCAAGATAGAGCGTGTGGCGGGGGGGCGGCAAACCGGCCGGGAGCGGTCGTCGATAGGCCGAAAATCGGTTGACACTCCTCTCCGGTCTCGGGTAGATTCCGGCGACCGCACGTGAATCATTTCACAAGCTCCGGGCACCGCGCATGGCGAAGGCGTACATCCCCGTCCTGATCCTCTTCGGGATCTCCGTGGCGAACGCCGTGGGGATGGCGGTGGTGTCCCACGTGCTGAATCCGAGGCGCCCGACGCCCCAGAAGGACATGCCCTACGAGTCGGGCATGATTCCCCTGGGCGACACCCGGGCGCGCTTCTCGGTGAAGTTCTACGTGGTCGCCATCAGCTTCATCGTCTTCGACCTGGAGACGGTCTTCCTGATCCCGTGGGCCGTGGAGATGCGGTCCCTGGGCTGGGGGCCGTTCGTGGCGGTCCTGATCTTTCTCGCCGTTCTGACGCTCGGGCTCGCGTACGAGTGGAAGAAGGGAGGCCTCGAGTGGGAATGAACGAAAACGAGAGCGCGCAGGAGAGCTACGCACACGGGGGCGACAAGGGCGGCATCTTCGGTGGGGGAGGCCCCACCTTCCTCACGACCAAGATCGACGAGGTCGTGAATTGGGCGCGCCGCAACAGCCTCTGGCCGATGCCCTTCGGCACCGCCTGCTGCGCCATCGAGATGATGGCTGCGTCGGCCAGCGACTACGACGTGGCCCGCTTCGGGATGGAGCGGATGGCCTTCAGCCCCCGGCAGGCCGACGTCCTGATCTGCGCCGGCCGGGTGCCCTTCAAGCTGGCACCGGTGCTCCGGCGGATCTGGGACCAGATGCCCCAGCCCAAGTGGTGCGTCTCCATGGGCGCCTGCGCCAGCTCCGGGGGCGTCTTCGACGTCTACTCGATGGTCCAGGGGATCGATACGATCATCCCCGTGGACGTCTACGTGCCGGGCTGCCCGCCCCGGCCCGAGGGCCTGATCTACGGCCTCATGATGATCCAGGAGAAGATCCGGGGCGAGACGCTCGCCGAGCACGAGGAGCTGCGCCGGGAGGAGCCCCATAAGGCCGGGGTGGCGGCGGCCTCCGCCGAGGAAGTGGCGGCGCTCTCCGGTCCCTTCGGCAACTCCACCCGGCAGAACCGGGCGAGCGGGATGGTCCAGACCGACGCCGCCGACCGCCCCGAAGACCGGCT
>CAZMPV010000231.1:0-5239 GCA_964567985.1 uncultured Gemmatimonadaceae bacterium | reverse complement strand
GGACTCAGCAGGTCCTGGCCTTCGAGAGCGGGGTGCCCAACACCATCGATCCCCTGGCGGGCTCGTACTACGTCGAGAGCCTCACCGACGAGCTCGAGGCCGACGCCATGCGCCTCTTCGAGGAGATCGACGAGGTGGGCGGCGTGGTCCCGGGCATCGAGGCCGGCTGGTTCCAGCAGAAGATCGCCGAGTCGGCCCGGCGTCAGCAGGCCGAGGTCGAGTCGGGACGACGGATCGTGGTCGGGATCAACGACTTCACCGAGGGCAACGAGGACATCGAGATCGACACCCTCAAGGTCGACCCCGAGATGGAGTCCAAGCAGCGGGAGCGCCTGGCCCGGCTCCGGGAGGAGCGGGACGACGAGCGGGTCGAGCGCACGCTCGACGAGCTCGAGGAAGCCTGCCGGGGCGACGACAACCTGGTGCCCTACATCCTGGAGTGCGCCCGGGCCGAGTGCACGCTCTACGAGATCCGGGCGGCGATGGAAGAGGTCTTCGGCGCCTACAAGGAGCCGATCTTCTTCTGATCCGGGACGCCCTCGTCCGCCTCGCCGGCGGACGCCGACCCTCGGCCCGGACCCTGGCGGTCGTTTCGGCCGCCTGCCTCCTCTTCGGGCTGCTGGACGCCCTCCAGCTCCAGGTCTACCGGGGCTTCCGGGGCGGGAGCCTCACCTTCGCGGGCGCGGTGGCACGGAACCTCCCCTTCTGGGTCCTCTGGATCCCCCTGGCCTTCGTCGTGCTCCGGCTCGGGGGGCGCCTTCCCGTCGTCGGGGAGGGAAAGGGACGACGGATCGCGGCGCACGCCGTCCTGGCGACGGCGATCGGGGCGCTCCACGTGGCGCTCTGGGTCGTGGCCCGGGAGCTTCTCGCCCACGGACACTTCCGGCCCGCGGCCTATCCGGCGAACGTGGGCAAGTTCCTGGCAGAGCGGATCGGCGTGGATCTCCTCGTCTACGCGCTCCTCGTCACTGCCGCGGGCCGTCACCTCTGGGCCGTGGCCCGGCCGGCCTCCGCCGGTGCCGGGGGTGACCCTCCAGGGGTCGGAGAGCCGGACCGAGCCGACTTCGGGGACGCCGGCGAGGGGGATCGCCTCGTGCTTCGGGCCGGAGGCCGGGTCTACGTGATCCTCCGGAGTCGAGTCGAGTGGGTCGAGGCCGAGGGCGACTACATGCGCCTCCACGGCGACCGCGAGCTGCTGATCCGGATCACCCTCAAGGAGCTGGACTCCCTCCTGGGATCCCGCTTCGTGCGGGTGAGCCGCTCGGCGCTGGTCAACGTGGACCATCTCCGCGAGGTGCGGCCCGCGGCGGGCGACCGCCACGAAGCCGTCCTGGCTTCGGGCGTCCGGGTGCCCGTGACTCCCTCTTATCGGGAGCGGTTGGAAGACCCCCTGGGCACGCCGCTCTGACGCCCACCGGGCCCGGAGCGGGTCCGTCCTGTCCGAGGCGTGCTGCTGGCCGACCGGCCGCGACCGTCGATCCGGGCCCTCCCCGCGCCGCGCGGCGCGGGGAATTCGTCTCACGCGCCCCGGAATTCGTCGCACGCCGCCCCCGCGGACCTTCCGGACTCCCCGGCTCCGCCTTCGATTTCCTCCGGGGCGGACCGTGGGAGTCCGCCCGGCGCACTGCGGACGGGAGGAGCGATGGGTGGGCTCGGATGGCTGGCGGCGGGAATGGCGACCACGGTTACGGCGCTGGCAGGGGGGAGCGGGCCGCCGCCGACGGGCGGGCCCTCCGGACCCCCGGAGGATCCCCCGGCGCTGACCGTGGTGGTGGTCGTGGACCAGATGCCGGTCCACCTCCTGGAGCGCTTCGACGACCTCTTCACCGGGGGGCTCCGGCGCCTCCTGGACCGGGGCGCCGTCTTCACCCGGGCCCGCCACGCCCACGCCATTCCCCACACCTCTCCGGGTCACGCCACGCTGGCCACCGGAGCGTACCCGTCGTCTCACGGGATCGTGGCCAACAACTGGTGGGACCGGGAAGGGAGCCGGGAGGACAACGCGGTGGCGGACCCCGGCGCGCCGATCCTCGGCCTGGAAGAGGCCGACGGGGGCCGTTCCCCGGCTCACATGCGACGGCCGACCCTCGGTGACGCCCTCCGGTCCACTCACCCGGGCGCCCGGATCGTCTCGGTGGCCGGCAAGGACCGCTCGGCGATCCTGTTGGCCGGCGACGCGGCCGACGGGGCGTTCTGGTACCACACGGGGAGCGGCCGCTTCCTCGGCAGCGCCCACTACGTCGACGCCCTTCCGCCCTGGGTCGAGGAGTTCAACGCCTCGGGGCGGGCCCGGGAGCTCGCTGGCGACTCCTGGCGGCTCCTGGCCGAGGAGGACGTCTACGCCCGCTCCCGGCCGGATTCGGCCGCCTTCGAGAATTGGCGCGGCGGATCGTCGTTTGCCCACCCGGCGCCGGCCGACGCCGGGGAGGACGGATGGGCGGAGGCCCTGGCCTTCAGCCCGCGTCTCGACGAGCTGATCTTCGAGCTGGCGGAGCGGGCGGTGGAGGCCGAGGAGCTGGGCGCCGACGACGTGCCGGACATTCTCTGGGTCGGCGCTTCGGCGTCCGACTTCGTGGGGCACCTCTTCGGACCCTGGTCCCGGGAGGTCCAGGACCAGATGCTCCGGCTGGACCGGCGCCTGGGACATTTCCTCGACTTCCTGGATGAGCACGTCGGTCGGGGGGAGTACGTGCTGGCCCTGAGCGCCGACCATGGGTCCGTGGCCATGCCCGAGGAGGCCCGCCTCCGGGGCCTCGACGCCCGGCGGGTGGCGCCGGAGCCGCTCCGGGACGCCCTGCGGGCGGCCCTCGACTCGGCGGGGCCGGCGGAGGGGGTGGAAGAGACGATCCCGGCGGTCCTCGCCTACCTGGGCGTGTACGTGGAGTGGCCCGAGGCGCTCGCCGCCGCCGCCCGGGCCCGGATCCGCAGCGCCGTGGCGCACCGCCTCCGGGGCGTGCCCCGGATCGTGGACGCGGTGACCGAGGACGAGCTCGCGGCTCACACCCCCGGAGCGACCCCCCGGGACGGTCGGCTCCTGGACGTCTACCGCCGGAGCCTGCACCCGCCTCGCTCGCCCGACGTCTTCGTCCGCACCGGCGAGCACGACCTGCTGGCCAGCCGGGAGGGAATCACCGCCCATCTTTCGCCCTACGACGCCGACCGGCGGGTGCCGCTGGTGGTCGCCGGACCCGGGGTCCGGCCGGGACGCTACGGCCGGGACGTGGCCACCGCGGACCTGGCGCCGACCCTGGCCCGCCTCCTTGCGGTGGAGCTCCCCGAGGCCGACGGCCGCCTCCTCCACGAGGCGCTGGAGAAGGGGGCGGGAACCCAGGTTCGGGGCCCCGGTATGGTCCGTGAGCGCACGCGCTTCTCCGACCCCGGACCCGACGGTGGCCCACCCCTATCCCCGCGCGATCCTCCTCGACGCCGGTAACACCCTCCTCTTCGTCGATCCCGGCCGGATGCTCGAGATCTTCGCCGAGGCCGGAGGGGTGGAGGCCGACCGGGAGACCTTCCGGGAGGCCGAGTACCGGGCCCGCCTGACCCTGGCCGAGGCGGTTCGAACGGGCGAGACGGGCACCGAGTCCCACGTCTGGAAGAACTACTTCGTCACCCTCTTCCGGGAGTGCGGGGTGCCGGCCGCGCGCCTCGAGCCCGTGGGCCGACGGGTGAAGGAGGTCCACGACGCCGACCACCTCTGGACCCACGTCGAGGACGGCACCCACGAGGCGCTGGAGACCCTCCGGAACGCCGGGCATCGCCTGGCCGTGGTCTCGAACGCCGACGGCCGGGTGGAACAGCTCCTGGAGGACGCCGGCCTCCGACCCTACTTCGAGCTCGTCGTCGACTCCCACCGGGTCGGGGTCGAGAAGCCCGATCCGGAGATCTTCCGCTTCGCCCTGGAGCGCCTCGAGGTCGATCCCGGCGACGCCCTCTATGTCGGCGACCTCTTCCCCGTGGACGTGGTGGGCGCGCGGCGGGCCGGGCTGAGGGCCGTCCTCGTCGATCCCCTGGGACGCCAGGAGGTGGACGTCGAGCGGATCCCTTCGGTCCGGGCCCTCCCCGCCTTCCTGGGGGCCGATCCGGGCGCCTGAAGCCCGGCCCGCTCGACGCGACCGACCCCTCCGGGAGCGCCGCGTTCCGGGAACGTCGCCCGCCCCGGAGCGGTTTCCCCGGTCGGCCCGTTCAGCCTATCTTACGGGGCCCGACGTCGACACTCCGCACCCCGAGGGAGGCCCATGCCTCGAGACGATCGCAAGGTTCGCGTCCTGGTGGCCAAGCCGGGGCTGGACGGCCACGACCGGGGCGCGAAGGTCATCGCTTCCGCCTTCCGGGACGCCGGCTTCGAGGTCATCTACACCGGACTCCACCAGACCCCGGAGATGATCGCCAGCGCGGCGGTCCAGGAGGACGTGGACGTGGTCGCCCTCTCGATCCTCTCCGGGGCCCACATGACCCTCTTTCCCCGGGTCAAGGAGCTCCTGGAGGAGGAGGGCGCCGACGACGTCCTCCTGACCGGCGGGGGGATCATCCCCGAGGAAGACATGGAGACGCTCCGGGAGGAGCACGGCATCGGGCGGCTCTTCGGTCCCGGGGCCACGACCCGGGAAGCCGTGGACTACATCCGGGAGTGGTTCGAGGAGCAGCGGGCGAAGGAGCCGGCGTGAGCGACGCCCCCAGCGAGGGCGCGGAGTCCCGACTCCGGACCCTGGCCCACGAGCTCGAGGAGCTCCGGGTCGAGCTCCGGATGGGCGGCGGCCCGAAGAAGATCGAGACCCAGCACGACCGGGGGAAGCTCACCGCCCGGGAGCGGGTCGACCGGCTCCTGGACGACGGCGAGCCCCGGCTCGAGGTCGGCCTCCTGGTGGCCCACGACCGCTACGAAGGCGAAGCCCCCTCCGCCGGCGTGGTGACGACGGTGGGCGTGGTGGAGGGCAGGGAGGCGGTGGTCGTGGCCAACGACGCCACGGTGAAGGCCGGCGCCTGGTGGCCGGAGACGATCACCAAGATCCTCCGGGCCCAGGAGATCGCCATGCGCTGCCGGATCCCCATCGTCTACCTGGTGGACTCGGCCGGCGTGAACCTGCCTTACCAGGGCGGCGTCTTTCCCGGCCAGTACGGCGCGGCCCGGATCTTCTACTACAACTCGATCATGCGGCGCTACCTCCGCATTCCCCAGCTCAGCGCCGTCATGGGCCCCTGCATCGCCGGGGGCGCCTACCTGCCGGCCCTCTCCGAC
>CAZMPV010000230.1:3240-5251 GCA_964567985.1 uncultured Gemmatimonadaceae bacterium | reverse complement strand
GTCGGGCTGGGAGACCAGGAGGTTGTCCACGTCCACGCCGAGCTTCCGGGCGTAGCGGACGTCCAGGGCGTGCTCGGCGTCGATGAAGGCCGCGATCCCGCCCTGCTTCTGGGCGTTGGCGATGATGTGGAGGCAGAGCGTCGTCTTCCCGCTGGACTCGGGGCCGTAGACCTCGCTGATCCGGCCCCGGGGAATGCCGCCGATGCCGATGGCCGCGTCCAGGTTCACCGCCCCGGTGGGGATGGCGTCCAGGTCCACGAGAGCCTCTTCGGACCCCATCCGCATGATCGCGCCCTTGCCGTGGGAGCGCTCGATCTGGCTGATCGCGGTGTCCAGCGCCTTCTGCTTCTCGTCGCTCAGCTCTGCCGTCGCCATCCTGTCCTCGCTGTTGGGATCGGGCGGTCGTGGATCGGTCCCCGGGGGTGCTACAGTACCGACTCCCCGCCGCTGGGGCTACTAGTGTACCATACCCGAAGAGAAAGCGAAAGCCCCCTCCTCGCAACGGAATATTCGCCCTCGGACGCACACCCCGGAGCCCGGTTGCGATTCAAGGTATTCGGGCTTCGGGGACGGAGGAATGCCCTGGTGGGACCCGGGTGCCACCGGTTATATGCGGAAGGCGACGGAGAGATCGGACCGCCTCCCCCAGGATCCGGCCGATGGAACCCCGCCGGCGGACGGTGGGTTCGGGCACGGGACGCGGCGGGAGCCCGGCCGCTCCCCGTCGCCGGTCTCCTGACGCGCACCGACCCGGGACATCCATCGAGATGAAGGAACACGAATACGACGTCGTCGCCGTGGGCGGCGGCACCGCGGGGCTGGTCACGGCTGCGGGAGCCGCCTACCTGGGGGCCCGCCCCGCCCTGATCGAGAAGGAGGCCCTGGGCGGGGACTGCCTCTGGACCGGGTGCGTCCCGTCCAAGGCGCTCCTCTCCTCGGCCCGACTGGCCCACGCCATGCGCCACGCCGACGAGCTGGGCCTCAAGGGTGCGGCGCCCCGGCACGCCTTCCGCGACGTCATGGAGCGGATGCGCAGCGCCCGGGAGACGGTCGCCCACCACGACGACCCGGAGCGCTTCCGGGAGATGGGGGTGGACGTCCACTTCGGCACCGCCCGCTTCACCGCTCCCGGCACCCTGGAGGTGGAGGGCGTGGGTCGGATCCGCTCGGACCGGATCGTGGTGGCCACGGGCGCCGTGCCGGCGGTGCCGCCGATCCCGGGTCTCGACGAGGTGGACTACCTGACCCACGCCACGGCCTTCGACGAGGACGAGCTCCCCGGGCGGATCGTGATCCTCGGCGCCGGCCCCATCGGCATGGAGTTCTCCCAGGTCTACGCCCGGCTGGGCGCCGAGGTCACGGTCCTGGAGATGGCCGCCCAGATCCTCCCGGCCGAGGATCCCGACGTGGCCGGGGCCCTCCGGGCCCTGCTCGAGGACGAGGGGATCCGGATCCGGACGGGCGTGCGGGCCGAGGCGGTGGAGCGTGAAGGAGCGGGCACCGTGGCGGTCGTGGGCGACGACGGATCCCGGATCGTCTGCGACCGGGTCTTCGTCGCCACCGGCCGACGGCCCGCCACCGGGGGGCTGGCCCTGGAGAAGGCGGGCGTGGAGACCGACGGGGCCGCCGTCCGGGTGGACGACGCCCTCCGGACCACGGCGTCCGGCGTCTGGGCGGCCGGGGACGTCACCGGGGGCCTCCAGTTCACCCACGTTGCCGACTACATGGCGAAGACCGCCCTCCGCAACGCCCTCTTCCCCTTCTCCTCGAAGGTCGACTACTCGGCCGTCCCCTGGGTCACCTACACGGATCCGGAGGTGGCCCACGTCGGCATCGACCAGGCGGAGGCCGACGAGGTCGGGGCCGACACGCACCGCTACGACTTCGCCGACCTGGACCGCTCGATCGTGGAGGGGGAGCGCCGGGGCTTCGTGAAGATCCACGCCGACCGGAAGGGCCGCATCCTGGGGGCCACCATCCTGGGCCACGACGCCGGCGACCTCCTCCAGCC
>CAZMPV010000230.1:0-3140 GCA_964567985.1 uncultured Gemmatimonadaceae bacterium | reverse complement strand
GGCGATCATCGTGGGCGGCTTCCTCCTGGTCCGCTACACGCCGGTGGGCACCTACCTGAGCCGGGAAGGCGTGGAGCGGGGGCTGGCGCTGCTCCGGGGCTCGCCCTGGGCGCCGGCGATCTTCGTGGCGGCCTACGGGGTGGCGATGGTCCTGGCCCTTCCGGGAACCGTCCTGACACTGGCCGGCGGCGCCCTCTTCGGCTTCTGGTGGGGAGTGGTCTTCAACACGCTGGGGGCGAACCTCGGGGCGAACGGGGCCTTCCTCCTGGCCCGGTGGCTCGGACGGGACGGGGTCGAGCGCCTCGCCGGGGATCGTCTGAAGAAGCTGGACCGGGCCAGCCGGGAGTTCGGCTTCCGGGGGCTCTTCTCCCTTCGGCTCGTGCCGCTGATCCCCTTCAACGCCCTGAACTTCGGCGCGGGCCTCACCGCCATGTCGTGGGGCACGTACGCCGCGGCCACCGCCCTGGGAATCCTCCCGGGAACCGTCGTGTACACAATGTTTGCGGACGCCCTCCTCGAGGGCTCCCAGGAGGCGTCGCGCCAGGCGCTGATTCGCGTCGGCGTCTCCGCGGCGCTCCTGATCTTCCTCAGCCTGCTGCCGACGATCGTGAAGAAGCTCGACATCAAGCTCCCCGGGGGGACGGCGCTCCTCCTCGCCGGGCTCCTGGCGGCGTCGGGAAGCCCGCTCGGCGCCCAGGCCCTCCCCGATCACCAGGCGTTCACCGACGTGCTCCGGGACCACGTCCACGGCAAGAGCGTGGACTACGCGGCCCTGAAGGAGGACGAGCGGGCCCGCCTGGAGGGGTACCTGGCCGAGCTGGCCCGGACGGAGCCCGCGGCCCTGGAGCGCGCGAGCCGGGACGCCCGCCTCGCCTTCTGGATCAACGCCTACAACGCCTGCATGCTCAAGCAGGTCGTGAACCACTATCCGATCGAGAAGAATCCCTCGCTCCTCGGGTCGATCAAGAACGCCCTGGCCGACCGGCCCGACAACTCCGTCTGGCAGATCCCGGACGTCTTCACCCGACGCCACTGCGCGGTGGCGGGTGCGGACCGCTCCCAGGACGAGATCGAGCACGAGATCATCCGACCGATGGACGAGCCCAGGATCCACTTCGCCGTGAACTGCGCCGCGGTGAGCTGCCCGCGGCTGGCCGAGGAGGCGTACGTGGCCGACCGGCTCGACGCTCAGCTCGACCGCCAGGTGGAGGCCTTCGTCGCCGACCCGGACCACTTCCGCCTCGAGGACGGCGATCCGCCGGTGCTGACGGTGAACCGGGTCCTGGACTGGTACGAGGAGGACTTCGGCGGCCCCGAGGGCTTGAAGCGGTTCTTCGCCCCATACCTGGAGTGCGACCGCCGGGACCTGGTGCGGAAACCCCGGACCCGCGTCGAATACTTCGACTACGACTGGACGCTGAACGACGTGACCCGGTGAGCCACGGGACACCCCCCCGGCTCGGGGTGGTGATCCCCACCCTCGACGAGGTCCGTTTCCTCCCGGGCCTCCTGGACGACCTCTCGGCCGTCGACGCGCCGCACGAGGTCGTGGTGGCCGACGGCGGCTCCGCAGACGGGACCCGGGCCCTGGCCCGGGAGCGGGGCACGCGGGTCGTCGAGGTACCCCGGGGGCGCGCCACCCAGCTCAATGCCGGCGCCCGGGCCACCGACGCCCCCTGGCTCCTCTTTCTCCACGCCGACGTCCGCCTGCCACCCCGGACCCGGGACGCCCTCGTCGCCCGCCTCCGGAGCCCCGATCCGGAACGGGCGGCCTACTTCTCCTTCGCCCTGGCCGGCGACGCGTGGTTCTGGCGCTTCATCGAATTCGGCCAGCGCCTGCGGGAGCGGATGTACGGCCTCGCCTACGGGGACCAGGGGCTCCTGGTCTCCCGGGAGGCCTTCGAGGCGGTGGGAGGCTATCCCGACCAGCCCCTCATGGAGGACGTGGAGATTCTACGCCGACTCGGGCGGCGCCTCGTGCTGGAGCGGATCGAGGAGCCCCTGGTGAGCAGCCCCCGGCGCTACGAGAGGGAAGGCCGCTGGTACGGGTGGCTGAGGAACACGGCGCTGATCTCCCTCTACCTGGCCGGGATCTCCCCGGAGCGGCTCGTCCGCTGGTACCGGCCGGAGCCCCGGCGAACCCTCCTCGTCTTCGCCAAGGCTCCCGAGCCGGGCCGGGTGAAGACCCGCCTCGCCCGGACGATCGGCGAGGAGAAGGCGGCGGCGCTCTACCGTCGGGTCGGTCGGCAGGTGGTGGATCAGCTCCGGGGCGGCCCCTATCGGACCGTCGTCTGCTACGCCCCTGCCGACGCCGACGACTCGGTCCGGGCCTGGCTGGGCCCGCACGGAGTGGTCTTCCGGCCCCAGGGCCCAGGCGACCTGGGGGCCCGGATGGCCGAGGCCTTCGACGACGCCTTCGACGACGCCGACCGGGTCTGCATCGTGGGCACCGACGCCCCGGAAGTGGACCGCGCCGTGGTCCGGGAGGCCTTCCGGGCCCTGGAGCGGGCCGACCTGGTCCTGGGGCCCGCCCGGGACGGTGGCTACTACCTCATGGCTCTCCGCCGCCCCGTCCCGGAGCTCTTCCGGGACGTGCCCTGGAGCACCGGGGACGTCCTGGACGCTACGCTCGAGCGGGCCCGCTGCCTCGGCCTCGACGTGACCCTCCTGGACGAGCGCTCGGACATCGACACCGCCGACGACCTGGATCCGGGCACGCTGGCCCGACTCCGCTCCCGACGGGACGTCTGAGCCGCCGAGCGTCCGTCCCGAGCGCCGTCTTGCCCCGCAGAAACGGCTGTCGTCATCTTAAGAAGCCGTCACCTTCACCCTCTCCCGGCCGGAGGCCCCATGCCCGGGGACGAACGCGAGCGGTCCCGACTCCGCTTTCGCGATTTCCAGCGAACGAGCTTCCCGGACGGGCGGATCCTCGTCGAGGTGGAGCTCGAGTGGAAGGAGGGCATGGTCTTCGGCGCCGAGGCCGAAGGAACCGCGACGCTGGAAGGTGAGACCCGGGCGGCGGCCCTCGCCGCCCTCGACGCGGCGGAGAGGGCCACCGAGGGCGGCCTCTCCCTCGAGCTCATGGGAGTGAAGGCGATCCGGGCCTTCGACGGGTGGGTCGTGATCGTCTCGGTCCGGGG
>CAZMPV010000229.1:0-5251 GCA_964567985.1 uncultured Gemmatimonadaceae bacterium | reverse complement strand
GGATCGCAGGACGGCGAAATCCTTATCCGGACCCCTTGACGAGAAAGGTGACCTTGGCATTGACCCGATAGTGGGAGATCTCGTTGTCCTCGACGACGGCGGTCATGTTCTCGACCCAGATGGACTTGATGTTGTCGACCGTCTTGGACGCATCCTCGAGCGCCGTTCGGACGGCGTCGTCGAAGCTCTTCTCAGACTCGGCGATGACCTCGATGACCTTGGCGATGGATCCCATCACTCCCTCCTGGTTGCAGATGAGCGAATCGGTCCCGGTCCACTTCGGGAGCCGGGACCATGCACGGAAAGGAGCTGCAAGCATCGAGCCAGTCGTGTCCGTTCCGGACCGCAGGGCCGTTTCCCCTGCAATCACGGGAAATGTCGCCCTCTACGACGTGCGGGAAGTGGGGTGTTTCCGGACATCGAGGATCCCCCGATGGGATATTCTGGCACATCAGGAGGGAGGGGAGATCCAGGCGCCCTATCGAGAGGGAGGGGGAAGGTGAGATGCGGGAGGGCCGGAGGGGGCGGTCGAGGCTTCGTGGGCCCGCTCCTCCCGGGTCCGGACTTCAGGCGCGGCGTTACCGGTGGTCTCGCTCCGTCCAGGCCTCGGGGGAGCCCCGGGATCTCACGGGCTTTCCGACTCCGGACTCGCCGCCTCGGCCGCTCTTTCGCCCGCCACCCCCAACCCCTCCCGCACTGCCCGGACCAGCGCCGAATCGCCCAGGATCGTCCAGTCCAGCGTCTGTCGGGTGACGGTGGCGTCACTCTCCACGTGGAAGAAGATCAGCCCCTGCACCTCCGTGTATTCCCGCCGGACGCGGGCCAGGGCCTCCCGGTACCAGTCGGCCCGCTCTCCCCCCACCTCGATGGTTCCGAACTCGGCCACCATGATCGGCTTTCCGAACCCCGCCAGGAAGTCGTAGTGCTGCCCGAAGATCTGCTCGAACGACCACCACTGCGACCAGTAGGCCACCGTGCCGTAATTGAGCGCCGCGGTGCCCACCCAGTCCACGTACTCGTCGCCGGGCCAGTACACCTCGTACCCCTCGTACGCCACGTGGGGCGACCAGACCCAGACGACGTTGTCGGCTCCGGCCTCGCGGAAGAGGTCCACCACGTGGCGCCAGGCGGCGATGAAGTGCTGGGGCTCGTTGTTCTGGGGGCCCCAGGGATAGCGGTAGGGGTCGTTCATCTCGTGGGCGAAGCGGATCATGATCGGCCGGCCGAACTCGGCCGCCTCCCCGGCCCACTCCCGGATGTAGAAGTCGTAGGCGCCGGCGGCCACGTCCCGGAGACCGTCCTCGTCCCGCTGGGCCCGGAGGGGAAGCTCGGGATGAAGCCGGTTCTCGAAGGTGGTGAGCCAGGGCTCCCAGGTGATGACCGGGATCGATCCCAGGCGGTCGACGGCCTGGACGAAGCGCCGGGGAAAGCCGTGTTCGGACTCGTCGCCCCAGGCGATGTAGTGGTGCATCAGGGCGAAGGTCACGTCCAGGGCCTCCTCCAGCTCGACGAGGCCCTCCAGGGTGGTGGGCGTCCGACTGTCGTACGCCCCCAGGAGGAGGGTGTCGGGGTGGCGGAGCGAGTCGGCGTCGGCGCGGAGCGGCTCGAGCCAGCTCAGCTTCTCGCTGCGCCCGGGGCCGCGGAAGCGGGTGACCAGCCGGTTCTCCAGCCCGCTCACCCAGCCTCCCACGGACTCCATGGTGGCCGAGATGGGACCTTCGGAGGCGGTCCCCGCGAGCACCAGCCCGATGACCAGGGCCACGCTTCCGGCGGCGGTCAGGGTGGCCAGGGCCAGGCGGTAGCTACGCTTCATCCTGAGACGATCATGGTGCGCGGATCTCCTCCAGCTCCACGTTCTTCCATGGAGGCTCGGGGGTCGGCGTTCGGGCTTCCCAGGCGGCGTAGATGCCTCCGGCGGCCATGAGGAGCGCCACGGTGGCGAAGGCCACCATGCCCCACACGGCCTCGCTCGTCAGCACCAGCGTCTCTTCCGGGGCCAGGACGAGGCGGCGATAAACGGTCCAGCCCAGGGTCAGGGCATACACTCCGGCCAGAACGAGGTGCGGCCACGCCAGCGCCAGAAAGCGCCCCTTCTTCGCCTCCTTGGCCGTGGGGATATAGGGGATCTCGGCCCGGACCAGGGCCAGGACCGTGCCCACGAGGTAGACGGGCCAGCACGCCACCTTCAGCGACAGCGCACGCCAGTGGAGGCCCCGCTCCATCTCCGGATGGCAGAGCCAGCGCTGGGCGTACTGGTAGATCGCCACCCCCAGGATCGCCACCGGGCCGCCCACCGTCACGAATTCTCCGAACCGCATGGCGGCGGGCTGGACGCCGGTCCAGAGGTAGAGGTACGGGATCACCAGGTACATGAGGGTGGTGACGCCGAACACGTAATACGTGCCGATGGTCAGGTACGAGAGCCGCTGGCGCCAGCCGAGCCCGCCGAAGGCCCGGGGAAGCTCGGCGAAGAGCACCTCGTAGACGCCCCGGGCCCACTTGATCTGCTGCTTGTAGAACGAGCCCACGTCCTCGGGCACCAGTCCCCGGCTCACCACCTCGGGCACGTACACCGACTTCCAGCCCTCGCCGTGCAGCCGGATCGAGGTCACCAGGTCCTCGGCCAGCCCGATCCCGTGGCCCCCGATGGACTCGAGCGCCTCTCTCCGAAAGGTGCAGTTGGCACCGATGGCCGTGGTGCCCCCGTGGCCGAAGAGGCCCATCTGGGTGGGGCCGTAGAAGGCGTAGGTCTGCTCGGCGGCGCCCCGGGCCGTGAACGACCGGGGCTGGTTGTAGTAGGCCTGGCACACCTGCACGAACCCCACCTCGGGGTCCCGGAAGTGTCCCAGGACCCGGTCCAGGAAGTTGGGAAACGGGATGTGGTCCGGATCCAGCACCAGGATGATCTCCTCGTCGGTGCGCTCCAGGGCGGCGTTGATCTTCCCGGCCTTGGCCCCGGGGAGCCCCACCAGCTCCAGCCACTCCGCCCCGTGGCGCTCGGCCAGCTCCCGGAATCTCGGGTCCTCGGTGTCGTCCAGCAGGTACGTGGTGTGGGGATACCGGATCCGGGCGCACGCCGCCAGCGTCTTCTCGAACATCTCCAGGGGCTCACCCGGTGAGCTGGTGGTGAAGATCGCCACCGAGAGGCCCTCCGGGGCGGGGCGGTGCTCCGGCCGCCGCACCGCGATCACGTTCATCCATCCCAGGATCATCCGGGACACCCCGTACCAGATCGCCAGGGACAACACCACGTAGAGCCCGGTGTGGGCCACGTGGTTCGGGGCGAACCACCAGTCGGCGAATCTGAGCGCCGAGAGCATTCCCCCCCCCACCAGGATCGCCAGGACGAGACGGTCCCGGATCCGCACCGGCGCGGCTCGCCGCCAGCGCCAGAGCTCGGCGTCGCCGGGGGTCACCGGGGGGTCATCTTCCGTGGGAGAACCGGTAGACGATCCCCACCTCCAGATGGGTGAGGCGGTAGAAAGCGGTCCGGCGTCGCTCCCCGCGGACGTCGACGGTGACGCCTTCGGTCACCGGAGCCGTCCAGGAGGCGGTGACGTTCCACGGGGTGTAGTCACGCTCGGAGAACGCGAGGGTGGGCGGGCCCGTGGCGGATCCGGTCAGGACCGGGGCGTCCTCCCGGGCGGAGAAGCCCCACTCGCCGGAGAGCCGGGCGGTGCCCGCCCCCACCGGGCCCGAGAGCTCGGCCAGAAGCGTATGGATCCGGGTCTCCTCGGGTGTGAAGTAGGGATCGTAGTGGCCGGGAACGGTGGCCCCTCCCGTGCCCCCGGGACGGCCGGGCCCGCCGGGACCGCCCGGTCCACCGGGTCCGGTGGAGCCGCCCGCCGGATCGGAGGTCCAGGTGGTCTCCTCGGCGTCGGACCAGGAGAAGGCGTACCCCACCCGGAACCACGGCTGCACCGGGGCCAGGAGCCAGGCGTAGGCCCTGCGCACCGAGTTGTCGTCCGGAAAGCTCTCGTACAGGAACCCCGCCTTCCCGGCCCAGCCGGGGGCCTCCGAGCGGTCCAGCGCCAGCTCCAGCGTCTCGGCCATCAGGAGCGTGTCGGCGCTGGTGCGGGTCCAGAGGTAGCGCTCCCGGGTGGCCGACCCCCGGAGCTTCAGGCTCGCCGGAAGGCGGAGGGCCAGGACGCCCCGGCCGATCCAGGTGCTCTCTCCCCGGGTGGCACCCCCGGCCCAGCTCCCTCCGCCCCGAACCGACAGCTCCAGGCCGGGCGCGGGCAAGAAGCCCCGGAGCTCGCCCCACGCCTCGCCCGAGGTCTCGCTGGCCCCGGTGTCGGTGATCCGGGGGGTGCCGCCGGCGCCCAGCGACCAGAGGGGCGTCAGGAAGGTGCCGCCCTCCAGCGCCAGCCGATAGCGGTGGTACGGCTGGTCGTCGTCCAGGAGTTCCAGGCTGCTCCGGACCCAGGACCGGGTGAGATTCCGGATCTCCCGGAGCTGGCGACGGGCCTCGTCGTGCTCCGGATTCTCGTCCAGGACGGCCTCGAAGCGACGGGCGGCGGAGGTCAGGTCGCCGTTCCGGTATGCCACGGTCCCCAGGAGGCTGAGGGCCTGGATCCGGGCGTCCCGGGGTCCTTCCTCGGTCACGGGTCGGAGGACGCCTCGGGCCTCGTCCCATTCCCCCAGGGCCAGGAGCACCGAGGCGTGCTCCAGCTCCATCCAGGGGTCGTCCAACCCCAGGCCCCGGGCTGCTTCGTACTCCCTCCGGGCGGCCCGGTGCTCGCCGTTCCAGTGAAGGAGCTGGCCCAGCATCCAGTGGGCTCCGGCATCGTCGGGCTGCCGTTCCAGGTACGCCCGGACGGTGTCCGCGGCGGTGGCGAAGTGACCGGCGTCCCGGAGTCGTCGGGCCTCCTCCAGAGGTGCCTGGGCGGAGAGGGGCGCGGGCGCGCCCCCGATGAGGATGAGGAGGAGCGCGAGCAGGACCACGACCGAGCCGTCGTGCCGAGCTGTCAAGATCGAAGGTCACCTTCCCCGTGAAGGCCTGGAAGGAGGATGCCGAGAAAGATGAGGACCGGAGGCAGGAGACGCATGAGCATGAACGATAGGGTAGACCTGTCGGAACCGGCAACGGGCGGATCGACGGCCCCGGACGGTCCCGGGTGACGGCCACGGCACACCCGCCGTCGATGCCGGTACGAGAGGACTGGCCGTAAATCCGACTTCCCTCGAGAGGCTCTCACCCGCCTCGAAGGAGCCGTGGATCATGCTGCAAGACCTGCTGAACCTCGTCGAC
>CAZMPV010000228.1:0-5276 GCA_964567985.1 uncultured Gemmatimonadaceae bacterium | reverse complement strand
GCAGGTTCAGGATCGCCAGGTTGATCGAGAAGAGGGCCATGAAGCGGAGGAAGGGGCTCATCCCCTGGGCCAGGAACTCGCCGGAGGCCTCGCCGATGGTGACGATGCTCCCCACCGAGCGGGGCGAGACGTCCCCGGTGATCAGGTCCCAGAGGAATCCGAGGATGTAGCCTGTGGTCACCCAGGTCTCCTGGGCGCCCAGGACGACCGCCCGTCCGAGTCCGACGGAGCTGTAGGTCACGTCTCCGGATCGGGGCACCACCCCGATCTGGCCGATCGTGCGGACCGTCCCGGTCAGGGGATCCCGCTGCTCGACCTCGTTCGGCGTCACGATCCGGGTGAGCCGGTCGCCCTCGCGCTCGAGCTGGATCTCGATCCTCTCGCCCGGGTGGGCCTCGATGACGTCGACGAAGTCGTACCACGTCTCGACGCTCCGTCCCTCGACGGAGACGATCCTGTCACCGCTCTCCAGCCCGCCCTCGTCCGCCGGGGAGCCCGGGATGACCTGGTCGATCGCCGGATCCCGCCAGGAGCGGACGGCGCCGGCGAGGCGGGTCCGGGCGGCCTCGTCGGTGGGCACCTCGATCCGGATCGAGCGGCTCGGCTCGCCGATCTCCAGGGCCAGCGGGCCCGGCTCGGCCTCGCGCAGAGAACGTTGCACCTGACCCCAGTGCTCCACCGGCTCGCCGCCGATGGAGACGATCCGTGCCCCGGCCGGGATGTCGCCCATGGCGCCGGTGCCTCCCGGCAGCGCCTCGGTCCGGACGTCGCCCACCCGGGTCGTGTCCAGGACCGGCACCCCCCAGATCGCCGAGCCCGCCGTGTACGCCGCCCAGGCGAAGAGCATGTTCATGACGACGCCGGCGGAGATGATCAGCGTCCGGGCCCAGATCGGCTTGCCGTCGAAGTCCCGGGGACCGGGCTCCCGCTCGCCCTCGGTGGCCCCGCCCTCGATCGCCTCCATGACCTCGTCCTCCATCCCCCCCATCTTCACGAATCCGCCCAGGGGGATCCACGAGATCACGTACTCGGTCTCGCCGTGCTGCACGCCCCAGACCTTCGGCCCGATCCCGATGGAGAAGCGCTCCACCTCCACGTTCACGAGCTTGGCGGCCAGGAAGTGGCCCAGCTCGTGGACGAAGATCAGGACGCCCAGAACGATGATCGTGGCGAGGATCGTGGTCATGCGTCGGTCTGTCGGGAGGCGGTGAGGGCTCGAACCCGGGCGGCCGCGGCCTCGCGGGCCCGGGCGTCTGCCTCGAGAACGTCGTCGATGCTCTCGATGGGTACCGGCGGGACGGTCTCGAGGGTCCCCTCGACGACGTCGGCCATCTCGGGAAAGCGGACGCCCCCGTCCAAGAAGGCGTCGACGGCCACCTCGTTGGCCGCGTTGAAGACGGCGGGAGCGGTGCCCCCGCTCCGGCCCGCGGCGATCCCGAGCCCGAAGAGGGGAAAGCCCTTCCGGTCCACCTCCTCGAAGGTCAGGGGCGAGCTCTTCACCGGATCGTACGTCTGGAGCGCCGGGTCCTCGACCCGCTCGGGATAGCTCAGCGCGTAGAGGATCGGCAGCTCCATGGTGGGAAAGCCGATCTGGGCCAGGACCGAGCCGTCGACGAACTCCACGAAGGAGTGGACGATGGACTGGGGATGGACGACCACGTCGATGTGGTCGTAGCCCAGGCCGTAGAGGAAGTGGGCCTCGATGACCTCCAGCGCCTTGTTGGCCAGGGTGGCCGAGTCCACGGTGATCTTCGATCCCATGCTCCACGTGGGATGGTCCAGGGCGTCGGCGGGCTCCACCTCCGCGAGGCGCTCCCGGGACCAGCCGCGGAACGGCCCGCCGGAGGCGGTGAGCACGATCCGCCGCACCCGGTCACGGCGGCAGCCCTCCAGGCACTGGAGGATCGCGCTGTGCTCGCTGTCGATGGGCACGAGCTCGCCGCCACCCTCCCGCTCCGCCCGGGCCACCAGCGGACCGCCCGCCACCAGGGACTCCTTGTTGGCGAGGGCGAGCCGCTTGCCCCGCTCGAGGGCCCGGAGCGACGGCTCGAGACCCGCCGCCCCGACCAGGGCGTTGACCACCACGTCCACCCCGTCCCGGCCGGCGAGCTCGACCACGGCGTCCCGGCCGCTCAGCCACTCGAGCCCCGGAAGAGGGGCGCCCGCCCCGTCGAGCGCCCCGGGGTCGGCCAGGACCGCCACCTCGGGCTCGAAGCGCCCGGCCTGCTCCGCCAGCGCCTCGGCCGACCGGTTGGCGGCCAGCCCCACCACCCGGAAGCGCTCCCGATGCCGCTCCACGACCTCCAACGTGCTCCGACCGATGGAGCCCGTGGAGCCCAGGATCGCGAGCCGAATCGGCCCGCCGTCGGATCGGGACATCACTCGCAGCGTCTCAGGGATCCCGGTCGAGCGACGGCCGCTTCAGGAGAGGCCGCCGTTCAGCACGACCAGCAGATAGCAGAGGGGAATCGAGTAGAAGAGGGCGTCGAAGCGGTCCAGGGCGCCGCCGTGGCCGGGAAGGAGGTCCCCCGAGTCCTTCACCCCCGCCTCCCGCTTGAGGACCGACTCCGCCAGGTCCCCGACCTGGGCGCCCACCCCCAGGGCCAGGCCGATGACCACCGCCGCCAGGGGGCCGACGCCGTAGCCCGGCACCGTCCGGAGCCCGAGGTAGGAGACGACCACCGCCGCCACCACCGCCCCGCAGAGCCCGGCCAACCCGCCCACCACCGTCTTCCCCGGGCTCACCGACGGGAGCAGCTTCTTCCGGCCCCAACGCTTGCCGCCGAAGTAGGCGCAGGAGTCGCCGAGCCAGGTCGCCGCCAGGGGAAGGGCGATCAGGAGAGCCCCCTGCCCCGACGGCCCCCCACCCCCCCCGTCCACCAGGTGCCGGAGCAGGAGGGCGAAGGCGAGGGTGCCCCCGGTGTACGTCGCCCCGACCACGGTGGCCCCGGCCGCCTCCATCGGCGCCCCCTCCGAGCCCCGGGTCCAGACGACCGCGGCCAGCGAGAGGAGCGCCAGGGCGACGAGGAGCCCGAAGGCCCAGGGGGCCACGCGCTGGAAGGTGGGGAAGACGGTGGCCAGGAGGGGAAGCGCGGCGGCGCCGGCGACGCCGAGGCCGGTCAGGGGCCGAACCCCCCGGGTCGCCGCCAGGTCGAAGAACTCCCGGGCGGAGGCGGCGGCCACGGCGGACATGACCCCACCCAGATACCATCCCCCGAGCCAGATGATGAGGATCGTCAGGGGGATCCCCACCGCGGCGACGAGGACCCTCCGTGTCAGCTCTCCCGACGACGCCATCCCCGTTCTCCCGCTCCGGTCCGTCGAGCTCGTGGCTTCCGCGGCCACTACCCGACCGACACGCGGCCGAAGCGCCGCTCCCGGCGCTGATAGTCGCGGATGGCCCGGAAGAGGCTCTCCCGGTCGAAGTCCGGCCAGAGCACGTCGGTGATGTGGAGCTCCGTGTAGGCGAGCTGCCAGAGCATGAAGTTGCTGACCCGGAGCTCGCCCGACGTGCGGATCAACAGATCCGGATCCGGCAGCTCCCGGGTAAAGAGCACGTCCCGGAAGGTCTCCTCGTCGATCTCGTCGGGATCCAGGCTCCCCTCCGCCGCCCGCTCCGCCAGGATCCGGGCCGCCCGGAGGATCTCCTCCCGGCCAGAATACGAGATCATGAGGTTGAGACGGAGGTTCTCGCCGCCCTCGGTGGCGTCGACGATGCGCTGGATGGACTTGCGGGTGGCCCGGCCCATCCGCTCGAGCTCGCCGAGGACGTGGACCTCGACGCCCTGCTCGGCCAGCTCCCGCTTCTCCTTCTCGGCGTAGATCCTCAGGAGTCCCATCAGGGCCCGGATCTCGGCCTTGGGCCGCTGCCAGTTCTCGGTGGAGAAGGCGAAGAGCGTCAGGATCTCGACCCCGGCCTCCACGGATCCCTCGATGACCTCCCGGACCGACTTCATCCCCTGACGATGCCCCTCGGTCCGGGGCAGCCCGCGCTTCCGGGCCCAGCGGCCGTTGCCGTCCATGATGACGGCGACGTGCCGGGGGACGTCCCCCTGGAGCTGGATCTCTTGCAGAAGCTCGGATGCCATGGGAAAAAGATGTTTCGGAGCGGAGAGGGATGTCAAAGGAGGCCCCGGAGGCTCGGGCCGGCCCGCTAGACCGTCATCACCTCGTCCTCCTTCTTCTCCAGGAGCTCCTCGATCTTCGCGTTGTACTCGTCGGTCATCTCCTGGAGCTTGTCGAGCCGGCGATGCCCCTCGTCCTCGCCGATCTCGTGCTCCCGCATCTCCTCCTCGATCTCCTTCTTCGCGTCCCGGCGGGCGTGACGGATCGAGATCCGGCCGTCCTCGGCCATCTTGTGCAGCAGCTTCACGTACTCCTTGCGCCGCTCCTCGTTGAGGGGCGGCACCGGAACCCGGATCACGCTGCCGTCGTTGTTCGGGTTCAGCCCGAGGTCGGCCTTCATGATCCCCCGCTCGATGTCTTCGAGGAGGTTCTTGTCGTAGGGCTGGACGACCAGGAGGGTGTGGTCGGGGGCGCTGACGTTGGCGACCTGGTTCAGGGGCACCTTGGAGCCGTACGCGTCCACCCGGACCGTGTCCAGGAGAGAGGGGGAGGCCTTCCCCGTCCGCACCGTCCCGAACTCCCGACGCAGGGCCTCCATGGCCTGGTCCATCCGCTGCTTGGCGTCGTCGAGCGCTGACATGGCGTTCCTCCGAACCGATGATGTGACGTTCGACGCTCCCGGGGACCCGTCGGGGCCCGTGGCCGCATCCCCCGTCAGGAGACCAGCGTTCCCACCCGCTCCCCGCGGATGGCGGCGGCCACGGCCCCGCGGTCCGTCAGGTCCAGGACGATGATCGGGAGCTCGTTCTCCTTGCAGAGCGACACGGCCGGCGCGTCCATGACCCCGAGCTCCCGGGTCACCACCTCGTGGAAGGTGATCGACGGGATGAACTCGGCGGCGGGGTCGGTCGCCGGGTCCGCGGTGAAGACCCCGGCGACCTTGGTCGCCTTGATGACCACGTCCGAGTCCATCTCGATGGCCCGGAGCACCGCGGCCGTGTCGGTGGAAAAATAGGGGTTGCCGGTCCCGCCCGCGAAGATGACGACCCGGCCCTTCTCCATGTGTCGGAGCGCGCGGCGACGGATGTAGGGCTCGGCGACCTCCTCCATCCGGATGGCCGTCATCACCCGGGTCTCGACCTTCTTGCGCTCCAGCATGTCCTGGACGGCCAGGGCGTTGATGACCGTGGCGAGCATGCCCATGTAGTCGG
>CAZMPV010000227.1:0-5332 GCA_964567985.1 uncultured Gemmatimonadaceae bacterium | reverse complement strand
GGCTTCAGCCCATAGCGCCCGAAGCCGCCGCCCCCACGCCGATCATCATGAGGACGATCGCCACGGCGATGCCCAGGGCGGTCAGGATCACCATGATCTTGAAGGCCTTCCGGAGACTCTCCATGGCCGACATCAGGTGGTCCACGTCGCTGCCGCGCGTGCCGACCACGCTCTTGAGGGAGGCGGCCGCCCCCTTGAAGGAGAGCCCGACGAAGAAGTAGACGCCGCCGAGCACGATGTTGACGATGCCCGCCGGCAGCGCAAAGAGGCCGCCCAACACCATGAGCGCGCCCCCGATGATGGCGAACCACGCCCAGAAGCCCACCCACCGGGCCGTGGCACCGAGAACCTCGTTCTGGGAGGGCGTGAACTCGTAACCGGACGGAGGGGATGACGCTTCCATAGCTTGCTCCTCGAACGGGAGTAGGGTCACCGACAGTATTCGGGGAAGTTCATCCTGGGGAAAGGAACCGGAGCCCGGTCCACTTGTCGCCCCGTATCGACCCGGCCTATTCTGACTCCGTACATACGCGGAACGGGGTCACCCGGAAGCCGGTGAGAATCCGGCGCGGCCCCGCCACTGTGTGAGGCCCGGACGGCGTTCGGCCCCGTCCGGTCAGGACCGCTCGACAGCCACTGGGACGATCCCGGCAGGTCGCCGGCAGGGTCCCGGGAAGGCGAGCGGCACCGCCTCGAGCCAGGAGACCGGCCCCGTTCCCTTCGCTTCGAACCCTTCGAGGGAAGGGTCGGGCCGGGCGCGGTCACCCGCCGCGCTTCAGGTGAGCCCGCCTTCCCCGTCCGGCTCGGGAAGGACGGGCTGTTCGTTTGCAGGCGTCATCTGTCACCCGATCGACGGTTGTCGCGCTCCTCCTGGCCGCTGGCCTCGGCGCCGGTGCCTGGACGCTCACGACCCGGGACGCCGGGGAGGCGAGCCCCGGGCCGAGAGGTGTCGACGGGACGACGGTTCAGGACGACGCGGAACGCACCTGGTGGGTCCCCGAGGCGCCCCGGCGGGTCGTCTCCCTGGTGCCCGCCCTCACGGAGGTCGTCGTCGACCTGGGCGCCGGAGATCGCCTCGTCGCCCGGACCCGGTACGACGAGCAGCCCGAGCTGGCCGACCTCCCCTCGGTCGGCGGCGCCACGAATCCGAGCGTCGAGGTGCTGGTCGACGTCCGCCCGGAGCTGGTGATCAGCTGGGCCGACGAGGGGAACCCCCGGGCCCTGGAGCGCCTCCGACGGGAAGGCGTTCCGGTCTACACGGCCCGGGTCATGGACTTCGGCGACCTCCGCCGCCACGTCCGGAATCTGGGCGGCCTCCTGGGCCGTAGCGCGGTCGCCGACTCCCTCCTCACGAGCTTCGACCGGCGGCTGGCGGCGGCCACGGTCGGCGTAGCCGAGAACAAACGACCGACGGTGGCCTTCGTCGTCTGGCCCCGGCCCCTGGCCGTGGCCGGTCCCCGGACGTTCGTGGATCAGATCATCCGCCGGGGGGGCGGGCGGAACGCCTTCGCGGACGCCCGGCGGCGCTGGCCCCATCCGAGCCCCGAGGCGCTGGTCGCCCGGGACCCGGACGTCGTGCTCCTTCCCCGGCGCCACGGGGACGTGGGATTCTCGCCCGACGCCCTGACGGGCCAGCCGTGGGCGTCGCTCTCGGCGGTGCGGGAGGGGCGGATCGTGCAGCTCCCGGCCCACCTCTTCGAGCGACCCACCCTGGAGAGCCCCCGGGCCGTCCGGATGCTCGCCGAGCGGCTGGAGACATTCCGGGACACCGGGGCCGAAGCCGGTGGGGAGGGGGTCCCGTGACCGCCGCCCTCAGGATCCTTACCGGGCTGGCCGGCGCGCTCCGGCTGCTGACGGTGGTGCCGATTCCCGGGAAGTGGGACCGGGAAGACGCCCGGGGGCTCACCGTCGCCTGCTTCCCCTTGGTCGGCCTCGGCCTGGGCGTGGCGCTGGCGGCGTGCGCGCTGCTCCCGATCCCGGCCGCCGCCCGGGCGGCGCTGGTGCTCCTCCTCTGGACCGGGCTCACCGGCGGGCTCCACGAGGACGGCTGGGCCGACACCGCCGACGCGGTCTTCGCCCCGGCGGTCCCGGAGGAGCGAGCCCGGATCCTGAAGGACCCCCGGGTCGGCGCCCTCGGGGTGACGGCCACGGCACTCCTCCTCCTTCTCCGCTACGGGGCGCTGACGGTCGTGCCGGCGGCGGCGGTCCTGACGGCGCCGGTGATCGGGCGCTGGGCGATGGCGACCTCCCTGACCCTGGCTCCTCCCCTCTCCGCCGACGGCCTGGGGGCCCGCTATGGACGGGACGCGACCGGGGGAGGAGCGACGGCGGCGGCTGTGGCGGCGCTTCTGCCTGTGGCGCTGACGAGCGGCGCGGCCGTTCGCAGCGTCCTGGCCGTGGCGGCGGCCGCCTGCGTGGGATGGGCGGTGGCCCGCTTCGTCGTCGGCCGCATCGGCGGGCTCAACGGCGACGGACACGGGGCCGTCGGCCTCGCCGCCGAGACCGCGGCCCTGTGGGCCCATGTTCCCCTGACCGCCGGAGCCGCGCCGTGGCTCTGAGCCTGACTCTCGTGCGCCACGCGTCGACGGCCCTGAGCGACGAGCGGAGATACGTCGGTCACCTGGACCCGGACCTCGGCGCCGACGGAGAGGCCGAAGCCCGAGCGCTGGGCCGGCGGCTCGCCCCGTTCGTGGGACCGGAGGAGGCACGCTCGGGCTCACCGTCCCAGCTCTGGTCCAGCGACCTGCGCCGGGCCCGCCGGACCGCCGAGCTCGCATTTCCCGAACGCCGGATCAGGACCGACCCGCGTCTCCGGGAGCTCGACTTCGGGGCGTTCGACGGGGCCACCTACGACGAGAACCTCCGCCGTCACGGGTGGCGCTTCCGGAAGTGGGTCGAGGATCCGGACGGGCATCCACCCCCGGGAGGCGAGACCCTCTCGAGCCTCGTCGAGCGGGTGCTCGACTGGCTCCACGACCTCGAGCCCGACGCGGACGTCATCGCCGTGGCCCACGGCGGACCGCTTCGGGTCCTGGCGGCCCGGGCCCTGGCCCGACCACCGGCAGAGGCCCTCCGCTGGTCGGTGCCGACGGCCGCGATCCTTCGCACCGCACGTCCGGGGAGGCCGTCGTGAGCGCCCGGCCCGGCCGCGAACGTCCCCCCTCCCTCCCACCGGGGCTCGTCCACCTCGTCGAGTCCGTCTCGCCGCCCGACGCCCGGGCCCGGGCCGACGTCGAGACGAGGATCGACCGCCTCACGAAGCCGAGGGGCAGCCTGGGACGCCTGGAGCGCCTCGCCGCCCGGCTCGCCGTCGTCCGGGGCGATCCGCCGCCGGCCTTCGCACACCCGACGGTATACGTCCTGGCCGCCGACCACGGGGTCGGCGCCCGGGGGGTCAGCGCGTACCCCCGGGAAGTCACCGCCCGGATGTGCCGCAACTTCGCCCGGGGCGGAGCCGCCATCAACGCGCTCTCGAGCTCGGTCGGCTGCCGGCTCGTAGCCGCCGACTTCGGCGTCGACGCGGACCTGGACGGGCCTGACGGCATCCTGGACCGGAAGGTCGGGTCCGGCACGGCGGACCTGACCGCCGGCCCCGCCATGACGGAGGAGAAAGCGGTCCAGGGCATCCGCCGGGGCGCCGCGCTCCTGGACGAGACGCTCCCGGCGCCCGACGTCGTCGCCCTGGGCGAGATGGGAATCGGTAACTCGACTGCCGCCGCCGCCATCACCGCGGCACTGACCGGGCGCCCCGCGGAGGAGGTGGTAGGGCCGGGGACCGGCGTCGATGGCGAGGGGCTGCAACGGAAGCGGGAGGCCGTCCGGACCGGAGTGACCCGCGTCGGCTCGGAGGGCGCTGCCGATCCCTTCCGGGTGCTCCAGGAAGTCGGCGGCTTCGAGATCGCCGGGCTCGTCGGCGTCGTCCTCGCAGGGGCCCGGGCCGGCGTCCCCATCGTGAGCGACGGCTTCATCGCCACGGCCGCGGCGGCTCTGGCGGTCCGAATGGCGCCCGCCAGCCGCGACTATCTCTTCGCCGGCCACCTCTCACCCGAGCCCGGCCACCGGGTCCTCCTGGAGGACCTCGGCCTCGAGCCGATCCTCGACCTGGAACTCCGCCTCGGCGAGGGCACCGGCGCGGTCCTGGCCCTCCCGATCCTGGACGCCGCCGGGGCGATCCTCCGGGAGATGGCGACCTTCGAGGAGGCAGGCATCGCCCGAAGCGACGACGATCCCGACCGGGAGGAGACGTGAAGATCGTCCTCGTGACCGGAGGCGCCCGCAGCGGGAAGAGCCGCCGGGCCCAGGAGCTGGCCCGGGAGAGAGGCGGAGACGAGGTCACCGTCATCGCCACCGCCCGGGCCTCGGACGAGGAGATGGAGCGGCGCATCCGGGCGCACCGGGAGGAGCGCCCCGCCGCCTGGACCACGGTGGAGGAGCCCCTCGAGGCCGACGCGGCACTGCGGTCGAGCACGACGGACGTGGTGCTCCTGGACTGCCTCACGCTGCTCGTCGCGAACCGGGTCCGAGCCGTGGAGCCTTCCGCCGCCGAGGAAGCCGTGGACGCGGCCGTCGACGCGACCCGGGCGCTCCTGGACGCCGCGGCCGCCCGCACCGGCACCCTCTTCGTCGTGACCAACGAGGTCGGCATGGGCGTGGTTCCCGCCACGCCGCTGGGCCGGTGGTTCCGGGACGCCCAGGGTCGGGCGAATCAGATGACGGCGGAGGCGGCGGAGCGGGTCGTGCTCATGGTGAGCGGGCAGCCGATCGTCGTGAAGCACGAGGGCCGGGAACCCTGAAGAGAAGGAGCCACCCCGCTGCGCGAACGTTGCGGCTTCCCGACGATGTTCCCGGAAATTGGATCCAGAGCAGACTGTTGCAGGCCCGACACAGATCTTCCAAGCCGTTGAGCCAAGGAGAGTTACCCCCCTTCGCACATGATCGGATTTTCCGGTCTGTGGCTTCCGTGACATAAAGGGTCTATGGTCAGGTGTCCGATACCGGGCTTCGGCTCGAAGCTGAGACCAAGCCAGGGCACGAGCCCGGACGCACGGAGGGGAGATTCGGCAGTCCGTGCCTCCCCTCGGCGATCCGATCGCTGAAAAGAGCAAAGCCGTCGTAAGGCGGTGACGCAGAGCCACGGGGCGAACGCGGCCGGAGGTCGCCATGCCAGCCGGGCCGCCAGCGGAGGAGATTCGCTGGCGGCCCGGCTTTCTTCCTATCTGCATCAGGAGACAACGCATGCGCCCGATTCCATCCACCTCTCCCGCCTCCGTCTCCGGAATCCTTCTCGCCCTCACCGTTTTGGTAGCCGGGTGCGAGGACGGGGACGGACCGG
>CAZMPV010000226.1:0-5348 GCA_964567985.1 uncultured Gemmatimonadaceae bacterium | reverse complement strand
CGGGCGTCGGACCTGGCCCGGATCTTCCGGGAGAAGGAGCGCCTCAAGCAGGAGCTCGGCCGGGATCCGACCATGGACGAGCTGAGCGCGGCCACGGACCTGACCCCTCAGGTGATCCGCAAGCTGGAGACGCTGAACGCCGGGGAGATCCGTCTGGACGCTCCGATCGGCGACACCGACGACTCCCAGCTGGTGGAGCGCTTCGTGACCGAGGAGGCGGTGGAGCCCGAGCTCGAGGTGGAGGACCGCCTGCTGACCGAGGTCGTCGAGGACGCTCTCGGCACGCTCGAGCCCCGGGACGCCAAGGTCCTGCGCCTCTACTACGGGCTCCAGGGCGAGCGCGAGCACACCCTGGAGGAGATCGGGGACATGCTCGGGGTCACCCGGGAGCGGATCCGTCAGCTCCGGGACCGGGCGCTCCGCCGTCTCGCCGACGGTGACAAGGGCGCCGCGCTGGAGACCTTCGCCGCGTGACGCGTCCGCTCCCCGCGGAGCGAATTCCTGCGGGCCGCGCCCCCCGGAGCCGACCGACGTCGGCGGCTCCGGGGGGCGTTTCCGTATCGGTCCCGTGGAGACGCTGAAGGGGGTCGTGCGGCAGACCGAGGGCGGCGTCTACACCGTCGCCCTCGTCGACGGGCGGACCGTGGAGGCCACGCTGCGGAAGCGGCTGAAGCGGGAAGCCCGGACCGGAGAGCGGGTCGTCATCGGCGACCGGGTCGAGGTCGCCGAGGCCGCCGACGATTCGTGGGCCGTGGAGCGGGTCCTCCCCCGGGAGACCGAGATCGTGCGCCAGGCCCCCAACCGCCGGAAGGCGAAGGTCGTGGCGGCGAACGTGGACAGGCTCCTGGCGGTCGTCGCCGCGCGCCGACCCGATCCGAATCGCGACGTGCTGGACCGGATCCTGGTCATCGCCGAGGCCAACGAGGTCGATCCCTACCTGGTCGTCAACAAGCTGGACCTGGAAGGCGCGGAGGAGGTGGCGGACGAGCTCGCCCGCTCCTACCGGAAGGTGGGATACCGGGTCATCCTCACCAGCGCCGAGACCGGCCGGGGCCTGGACGAGCTCCGGGAGCTCCTCTGCCGCGGGACCTCGGCCCTGGTCGGCCCGTCCGGGGTCGGAAAGTCGCACCTCCTGAACGCCGTCCAGCCCGGTCTGGACCTCCGGACCGGGGAGCTGAGCAGGAAGCCCGGGCGGGGTCGGCACACGACCGTCACGGCCCGTCTGATCGAGCTCGACTGTGGTGGGCTGGTGGCCGACACGCCGGGCTTCAGCGACGTGGGGCTCTGGGGCGTGGACCCGAATGCCCTCGACACCTGCTTCCCGGAGTTCCGGCCCTTCGTCGGGGAATGCCGCTTCCGGGGCTGCAGCCACCTTCACGAGCCGGACTGCGCCGTCCAGGAGGCGGTGGAGGACGGGCGGGTGGACGAGGGCCGCTACCGGCGCTACCGCCGCTTCGTGGAGGAAGCCGCCGAGCAGCAGCGGCCCGACTGGGAGTGAGGGGCCCGCCGGTCTCGGCGGGGCGTCAGCTCTCCGGCGTCACCTGGAGGGAGCCCGAGACCGGGTCCCTGCTCACCGAGACCGGCCAGCGGTAGACCCGCTCCAGGACCTCTTCCCGGAAGACCTCTTCGACGCTCCCCTCCGCCCCCATCCGGCCGTCGTCGAGGAGGAGGATCCGGTCGGCGAAGCGAGCGGCCATGTTCAGGTTGTGGGTGATGAGGAGCACGGTCATGCCCCGGTCGGCCGAGTCTCGCAGGAGGCGGAGGATCGTCATCTCGTGACGCACGTCCAGGCTGGCCGTCGGCTCGTCGAGGGCCAGGGCCCGGGGCTCCTGGGCCAGGGCACGGGCGATCCGGACCCGCTGGAGCTCGCCTCCCGAGAGGGTGTCCACGGACCGGCCCGCGAGGTGCTCGGCGTCGCAGCGCTCCAGCGCCCGGGCCACGGCGTTCCGGTCCTCCTCCCCCTCGGAGCGGAGGGGCCCGAGGTGGGGATACCGGCCCATGCTCACCAGCTCCCTGACCGTCATGGGAAAGGCGATCGGCTCGCTCTGGGGCACCGCGCCCACGGCCCGGGCCAGCTCCTTCCGGCTCCATTCGGGCAGGGGCCTGCCCTCCACTTCGACGGAGCCCCGGAGCGGATCGACCACCCCCAGGAGCGCCCGCATGAGGGTGGACTTCCCCGAGCCGTTGGGGCCGAGCACCGCGTAGAGGGTCCCGTCGGGCACGTCGAAGGAGACCTCCGAGAGGGCGGGCGGTGCCACCCGACCGTAGCGGACCGTCAGGCTTCGGGCGGCGAAGGTCATTCCGAGACGCTCCGCCGGAGGAGGACCAGGAAGAGGGGCACCCCGACGAAGGCCGTGATCACCCCGATGGGGATCTCCGTGGGGGCGAGCATGGTCCGGGCCACCACGTCGGCAAGGGCCAGGAAGGCCGCGCCGGCCAGGAAGGAGAGGGGCAGGAGGCTCCGGTGGTCCGAACCCACCAGGAGGCGGACCCCGTGGGGCACGATGAGGCCCACGAAGCCGATGATTCCGGCCACCGCGACGCCGGCGGCGGTCAGGAGCGAGGCGACCCCGTACGCCGCCTTCTTCACCCGCTCCACCTCGGTTCCCAGATAGGTCGCCGTCTCCTCTCCGATCGCCAGCAGGTTCAGCGCCCGGGCCATGCCCAGGAGGACGAAGGCCGCCGGCAGCGTGTAGGTGGCGGTGACGGTCACCGCCCGCCAGTCGGCTCCGGCCAGGCTCCCCATCATCCAGAGCACGGCGCTGCGGACCGTCTCGGCCTCCGAGACCGAGAGGATCAGGGCGATGCAGGCGCTGAAGAAGGCCCCGACGACGACGCCGGCCAGCAGCAGCACCCTGACGTCCAGGTTGCCGGCGGCGGCCGAAGCGACCCGGAAGACGACGACGATGGCCAGGAGCGCGCCCCCGAAGGCCGCGGTCGGGAGGATCCACGAGCCGGCGGTGGCGAGGCCGAGGGCCAGGACGAGGACGGCCGCCACCCCCGCGCCCCCCGAGATGCCGAGGATGTACGGCTCGGCCAGGGGGTTCCGGAGCAGCGCCTGGAAGACCGCCCCGGCCAGGGCCAGGCCTCCCCCCACCAGGAGGGCGAGGACCGCCCGGGGCAGCCGGAGCTCCAGCACGATCGTCCGGGCCGGCTCGTCGCTCCGGCCCAGGAGCGCCCCGACGGCCTCGCCGGTCTCCAGGGGCACGGCGCCGAAGCGGACGCTGACGAGGACGGCGGCCACTGCCGCCCCGGCCAGGAGGAGGGCCAGGAGCGTGCGCCCCACCCCACCGGCTTCGGCGGGTCCGATTCCGCTCGGCCCCGGTCCTCCGGCTCCGTCCGGCGCCATCAGCGGAAGGCGTCCGGGTGGAGGATCCGGGCCAGCTCCCGGGCGGCCGCGCCCAGGTCCGGACCGGGCGTCTGGATGTCCGGAGAAACCCGGGCGATCGGGAGGTCCTCCACGGGAAGCCGCACGTCGGCTCCCTCCACGGCCAGTACCAGCTCGATGTCCCGGGCCACGAAGGCTTCCGGGCTCACCGGCCCGTAGAGCTCGTCCAGGTCGCCGAAGACGTTCCGTCCGCCCGCCAGCGTCAGGAGCTCGTCGATGAAGGTGTCGGGGCCGGCGACCCAGGGAGGTGAGCCGCCGAGGACGAAGGCGACATTTCGGAGCGGACGGGAGCGCACCCGGGCGGCGACTGCGGTCAGGGTCGCATCGACGGCGTCGATCACGGAGTCGGCCGCCTCCGTCCTGCCCACGGCGCGTCCCAGCAGCCGGACGATGCGGCGGACGTCGGCGATCCCGTCCGGCCGGACCGCGAGGTGGGGGATGCCGATCTCGTCGAGACGCTGCGGCGTCCGCCGATCGGACTGGCCGGCGAAGCGGACGACCAGGTCCGGTCGGAGGGAGACGAGCCGCTCCAGGCTCGGGTGGAGCCCGCCACCCACCGAGGGGAGGGTGTCCAGGGGCGGCACGGTGTCGAAGTCGGTCCGGCCCACGAGCCGGTCCCCGGCGCCGATGGAGAGGAGGACCCCGGTGGCCGACGGCACCAGGGAGACGATCCGCCCGGGCGGCTGACGGAGCGTGAGGGAGTCACCGGCGTCGTCGACCAGCTCGACCGGGAAAGAGGCCCCCGCGGCCGATCGGTCGGGAGCCTCCGCGTCGTCTCCGCCGCTCCGCCGGTCGTCGCCGGGGGCCCCGCCGCAGCCCGCGACGGCGATGGCCAGGGCCAGGGCGAGCCGGAGGGTTCTCGAGTCGGTCAGGATCAGGGCGGGGACCCCGGAGCGGTGGCGGTGCCGGCCCGGGCATCGGACGCACCACCGGGGCTCGCGCCCGCCGTGAGAGCCGTCCCTCGCCCGCACGGCTCCTCGAAGCTCCGGCTCCACCCGTCGGCTCCCCGGTCCAGGGCCGAGAACCAGCGACGCTCGGCCCCCAGGACCTCGAGGAGGGCCTCGTCGCTGCCGTCTCCGTCCCAGTCCGCGTGCTCGAAGAAGCGGGGGATCCCCTTTCCTTCCTCTCCCACGGTCCTGTAGCGGACGTAGCCGGGCTCGTAGCCGTCGGGCCCGGGCTCGGCGACGAAGAAGATCGACCAGGCGTCATCGGGGGCCTCCACCATGGCCATCCGATCCCGGAAGAGGAAGGTCGCGGCGATGGCGGGGGAGTCGGAGGCCACGCCGCCGGGCCTGAACGCCTGGATGTCCGCCCGGGAGTCCACCAGGTTCACGGGCCAGGGAGCCTGGAGCCGGTTGAAGAGTCCGGCCGCCAGGTTGAGCGACGCCACCCGCTCGGCCCGGGTGGCCGCCCGGGGTCGGTAGTCGCCGGGGGGAGAAATGTCGCCGTCCTCCGCCTCCAGGGCGAGGAAGCGCTCCGCTTCCGCCGCCTCGGGGACGACCTGGATCCGACCCCGGGCCCGGGGCCGGGGGGCGCAGAGCGTGGTGTCCGGCGGGGCCTCGCCGGTCAGGTGGAGGATTCCCACCGGGACCCCCGACGCGTGGAGCGTGAAGCGGGTGCCGGGGGTCATGCGCTGGCGCCTGAACCGGGTGCCGAAGTCTTCGACCGTGCCCGTGGGCAGCGGCGCGATCCGTCCGTCGCCCGCCAGCTCGGCGACCGGAAGGATCGTCGGCCCGTCGTCTCCCCGCTCCACGGCGTAGAGGACGGGTCCGAGCTCCAGGGGCGGCGGCTCGTCGGGGGCCTCCTCGGCGGGTGCCGCGGCCGGGGTGTCGGTGGCCGGCGGCGGGGCCTCCAGGCGGATCTCGACCCCCTCCCAGCGCACGTTGTCGCACGCCGTGAGCGCGGTTAGTATCACCGGAATCGCCAGTCGGCGGAGTCGCGGGAGGATCACGTCGGTCTG
>CAZMPV010000225.1:2628-5356 GCA_964567985.1 uncultured Gemmatimonadaceae bacterium | reverse complement strand
TGGACGTATCACACCGGCGACGTCTCCCGGGGCAGCGACTCGATCCCCTCCCGGACGTCGTTTCAGGCGACGCCGATCCTCCTGGATGGGACGCTCTACTTCAGCACCCCGTTCAGCCGTGTGGTGGCCCTGGATCCGGAGACCGGCGCCGAGCGCTGGACCCACGATCCCGGCATCGACCTCTCGGTGCGCTACTCCGAGAACCTGGTCTCCCGGGGCGTGGCGGCGTGGACGGCCGCCGACGGGGACGAACGGGCCGGGACCTGCGGACGTCGCATCCTCTTCGGCACCCTCGACGCCCGCCTCCTGGCCCTGGACGCCGCCACCGGCGCGCCGTGCGGCGACTTCGGCGAGGACGGCCAGGTGGACCTGAAGGTGGGGGTCGGTGAGGTCGAGGCCGGCGAGTACGGGGTCACCTCGCCGCCGGTGGTGGTGAACGACGTGGTCGTGGTCGGCTCCGCCATCGGCGACAACCGGCGGGTGGACGTGGAGCGGGGTACGGTCCGGGGCTTCGACATCCGAACCGGTGAGCTCCGCTGGGGCTGGGATCCGATCCCCCGGGAGCCCGGGGATCCGGGATGGGAGGCGTGGGCGGAGGCCGGTGGGGAGGAGGGGGTACAGAGGACCGGGGCCGGCAACGCCTGGGCGCCCCTCTCGGCGGACCCGGAGCGGGGGTGGGTCTTCGTGCCCACCGGAAGCGCGGCCCCCGACTTCTACGGGGGCCTCCGACCGGGGAGCGACGTCTACGCCAACTCGGTTGTCTCCCTGGACGCGGTTACCGGCGAGCGGGTCTGGCACTACCAGACCGTGCGCCACGATCTCTGGGACTACGACCTCGCGTCCCAGCCCACGCTGGCCGAGGTGCCCGTGAACGGACGGCGGATTCCGGCGGTCGTCCAGCCGACGAAGATGGGCTTCGTCTTCCTCCTGGACCGGGAGACGGGCGAGCCGCTCTTTCCCGTGGAGGAGCGGCCGGTGCCGGCTTCCGACGTGCCCGGTGAGACGGCGTGGCCGACCCAGCGCTTCCCGACCCATCCGGGGCCGCTGCACGACCTGGCCCTCGACCCGGCGCAAGACGCGTGGGGCCTCCTGCCGGGAGACGAGGAGTGGTGCCGGGAGCGGATGACCGGGCTCCGTTACGACGGGATCTTCACGCCACCGTCCCTGGGCGGGTCGCTCCAGTACCCTTCGATGGTCGGCGGTGCCAACTGGGGCGGGGTGGCTGTGGACGAGGGTCGGGGCGTGATGGTCCTGAACCTGAACCGCTTCGCGAGCTGGGTGAAGCTCGGCCCCCGGGAGGAGGAAGCGGCGCTCCGGGAGGGGCCGGGCGACTTCACCGGGCAGGAGGGGACACCCTACGCCATGACCCGGGAGGCGCTCCTGGCTTCTCCCCGGGGCATCCTCTGCACCCGACCCCCGTTCGGCGAGCTGGTGGCGGTCGATCTGGCCAGCGGGGAGGTCCGCTGGCGGGTCCCGCTGGGCACGCCCCGGGATCTGCTGCCCTTTCCGGTTCCCTGGGGCCCGGCCACCGGGGTACCGAACCTGGGCGGCCCGATGATCACCTCTTCCGGAGTGGTCTTCATCGGTGCGGCCCTGGAGCGGACCTTCCGGGCCTTCGACCTCGGGACCGGGGAGGAGATCTGGAGCGTCCGGATCCCGGCGCCCGCCGGGTCCACACCGATGACCTATCGCCTCCGCCCCGACGGTCGCCAGTTCGTGGTGGTGGCGGCGGGCGGTCACGCCGGCGCGCCGGAGAACGTGCCCCTCGCTGACGCCCTGGTCGCCTTCGCTCTCCCCGAGTAAGCTGAAGGATCATGGACTCCCCGACCGCGGGCCTCCTCTCCAGCGAAGACTCCGGGCCTTCCGGCGGCCGGCGCTGGACGCTCTTCGTCCTCGCCGTCTTCGCCTTCTTCACCGTCGACGGCCTTCTCCGCTTCGGGTACTTCTACCTGGGTGACGTGGCCATGGCCGGCACCGAGCCCGCCCGGAAAGTCCTCATGGAGGAGCTCACCGGTGTCTACGTCACGGGATCCCTCGTCCTGGGCGTGGTCCTGCTCTGTCTGCGCGTCCGGATCCGGCGGGGGAACTGGACGGAGCGGCTTCCCCTCTACGTCGTCGCGCTCCTCGTCTACTCGGGCCTCAAGACCACGCTCATGTGGGGGAGCCGCTCGCTGCTTTCGCCTCTGCTCGGTCTCGGTGCCTACGACTACGGGACGATGACGCTCCGCTATCCGATGGAATTCTTCAACGACGTGCCGTGGTTCGTGGTCACGGTGGGAGCCGTTCACGCCTGGCTCTTCTACCGGGACGCCCGGGAACGGGAACTCCGGACCGCCCGGCTGGAGGCCCGCCTCGCCGACGCCCGCCTGGCCGGCCTACAGGGGCAGCTTCGGCCCCACTTCCTCTTCAACACGCTGAACACCGTCTCCTCGGTCATGTACCGGAGCCTCGAGTCGGCCGACCGGATCCTGAGCCGGCTGAGCGACCTCCTCCGGCTTAGCATGGCCGAGCCGGAGCGCCAGGAGGTGTCGCTGGACGAGGAGCTTGAAGCCGTCGAACTCTACCTGGACATCGTCCGGGCCCGCTTCGGCGATCGGCTCACGGTGGAGGTCGAGGTGGATCCCGACGCCCGGGACGCCGCCGTGCCCCGCTTCCTCCTCCAGCCCCTGGTGGAGAACGCGGTGAAGCACGGCGTCGAGCGGGCCGCCGACGCCGGGTGGATCCGGAT
>CAZMPV010000225.1:0-2528 GCA_964567985.1 uncultured Gemmatimonadaceae bacterium | reverse complement strand
GATCGTCTTCGTCACCGCCCACGACGAGTTCGCCGTGAAGGCCTTCGACGTCAACGCCGTGCACTACCTGCTCAAGCCCGTGGATCGGGAGCGCTTCGGCGACGCCCTGGAGCGGGCCCTGGTGCCGCCCGTCGATCGGGGCGCCTCGATCGGAGGCAACCGGGCCGGCGGCGACGACGTGAACGACGTCCTCCGGACCCTGAGGGAGCGCCGTCCCCTGGAGCGCTTTCTGGTCCGGGCCCGGGACCGGCTCTTCCTGGTGCCCGTGGAGGACGTGGACTGGATCGCCGCCGCCGGCAACTACGTGGAGCTCCACGCCGGCGACGACGTCCACCTGGTCCGGGGAACCCTGAAAAAACTCGAGCGCCGGCTGGACCCGGGCGACTTCGCCCGGATTCACCGCTCCACCATCGTGCGCCTGGACCGGGTCCGGGAGATGCACCCCTGGTCCCACGGCGACCGCCTCGTCGTCCTGAACGACGGCACCGAGCTCCGGATGAGCCGCCGCTACCGGGATCGGCTGGAGACGACCTTCGGGGGCTAGCCCCGCTATTCCTCCGGCAGCACCTGGTCCCGTCCCACCCGCCCCACCGTGATCTCGGCCCGGTAGAAGCTCTCCCCGGGAATCGGCGAGCCCGCGACCCGGCGGAGCAGGGAGAGCTGGCCCACGTGGGTGAGGGCGTCGGCGATGGGACCCTGGAGGAGGCGACTCAGCGTCTCGTCGCTCCCGGCTCCGGAAGCGACGAGCTTGTCGAGCCGGTCGAGGGTGTCGAAGAAGCGTCGCTGGTCCTCGTCCCAGGAGCGCGCCGTGCCGCCCCGCTCCGGCGGCCGTTCCCCGGGCTCCCGCTCCTGGAGCGCGGCCGTCGAGAACGCCATGAGGTCGGCCATGTGGGCCAGGATCTGGAGGGGAGTCCGCACGCCGCTTCCGAGCTCGAGGAAGGGAAAGCTGTCGGGGACGTCCCGGAAGACCTTGGCCGCGCGGTAGGCCAGCGTCGCCAGGGCGTGACGGATCGTGGGTCTCATCCTTCGGTCTCCCTCTCCGGGTCGGAAATCGGCCGCTCGGGTGGGAGATTACTCCTCGGGCGCCGCCGCCGCCACGTCCCGGGCCACCCGCCACCGGCCGTCGTCGCCCCGGCGGAGCACCGCGAGGTGCATGCCCGTGACCCGCACCGCCCGGCGGTCGTCCTTCGGCGTGATCAGCACGTTCTCGTCGATCCTCGCCCACGCCCAGTCTCCGGCGACCTCCACCTCGTCCAGCGAGTACTCCACCTCCTCGGTGAACTCCTCAAGGAAGCTCCGGAGCGACGCCTCGAGGGCGTCGCGCCCCCGGACCGCGGGTCCGCCGCCGCCCTTCAGGATCACGTTCTCGGTGACCAGCTCGAGGAGCGTCTCCACGTCGCCGGACTCCATCGCCCCGAACCAGTCGGCGTAGAGCTCGTGGATCGCGCGTACGTCGTCGGTGTTTTCGGGGGGCACGGTGGGCTCCGGGTCGAAGTTGGCGGGCGGCGTCGAGCTCTCCGGCTCGGACGGGCCCTAATATGCGGCCTCGACCTCCAGGGTGCCCAGGACGTTCTCGAGATCGGCGTCGGCGCAGGCCTCGGGGATGCCCGGATCGAGGCGTCCCACGACGAAGGGGCTGGAGATGCCCGGCGGCTCGTCGAGAACAAGCACCCGGTTCGTGAAGCCGACCCGCCCCCGGTGGCAGCCTGGGGCGCCTTCGACCTCGCCCACCGCGCTCAGCTCGCCGGCCGCCTTCTTGAAGCCCGGAGCGTCGACGAGCACGGGAATGTGGTCCCAGACGCTGTCGGCCACCGTCACGGCCAGGCTGTCGAAGCCGGTGGGAACCTCCAGCCCGACCTCGGCCTCGAAGGGCTCGATCACCGCCGGGCAGGCCTCCTGGGTCCCCCGACGCCACCGGGCGGAGAGGCGGATCCGGTTCTGGTCCAGGGTGGCCTCGGCGTGGGTCAGCTCGTGGCACGGGTCGGGAAGGTGCCCCAGGAGGGTGAAGAGGGCGATGTTCCCCGGCTCCACCTCGCCCGGATAGGTGACGAAGTCGATGGTGGCCCGACCCGTCTCCTCGGGTTCGGTGCCCAGGCCGTCGCAGCCGACCAGGATCAGGAGGACGGCCAGCGGCACCAGGGACTTCGACGTCGGATCGAGAAAGGTCATGGAGTGGGTCGGGTCGGGGCGTGAAGGCTTCGTCGCATCCTGCCGAGGAACGAGCGAGCTCGCCTGCTTGTGACGCGGCGGGCGGACGGAGGCCGTCAGCCGTCGCTCCTCGTCCGTCCCATCAACCACACCGTGAGCCACACCCCGCCGACGAAGATGTTCAGCCCCGCGGCGTTCACCGCCACCGCCTGGAGGAAGGTCGGATCCTCGAAGAATACCCGGGCGACGACGCCCGGGTCGGCGTCCTGGACCATGACGTGCCGATAGCCGGGACCGGCGCCGGCCCAGAGGAGGATCAGGGCCTCCGCCAGGACGAGCCAGCGGACCCGCTCGCCGAGGTCGCCGCTAGCCATCGTCCC
>CAZMPV010000224.1:0-5368 GCA_964567985.1 uncultured Gemmatimonadaceae bacterium | reverse complement strand
CCGGCCGGCTCCCGGTGGACGAGGGAACGCTCGCCTTCGTCCGGGACCTCCACTTCGGGGGCCGGACCCCCACCGAGGCCGAGGTCCGGGAGCACTACGCACCCTACGGCGAGTGGAAGGGGCTCGTGTACTGGTTCGAGGTGGTCGTCGAGCTCCTTTGGCCCCGGACGGGGGTCTCGTTGTAGCTTTCCCGGCATCCGTCGCGCCTCGAGGGGCGCGGCTCGGCATCCGGTGAAGGGAGTCCGCGGATGAACCTCATGGTCCTGGTGGTGCTGCTCTACCCGATCGTCATGGTCGGGATCAGCCTCTGGCGGTCCCGGACGGTCAAGAGCAGCGACGACTTCATGGTGGCCGGGCGCTCCGTGCCGGTCTCCCTGCTGGTGGGGACCCTGGTCTGCACCTGGATCGGCTCGGGCTCGCTCTTCGGGGGCGCCGGCCTGGCGTACCGGACCGGCATCGCGGAGCTCTGGTTCAGCTTCGGCGGGTGGGCCGGGCTCCTGGTGGCATTCTTCCTGGCCGGTCGGGTCCGGCGGATCGCCCAGTACACGGTCCCCGACCTCCTGGAGCAGCGCTACAACGCCGGGGCCCGCATCCTGGGCACGATCGCCATCATCCTCGCCTACGTGACGATCGCCGCCTACCAGTTCCGGGGCGGCGGCTGGATCCTCACCATCGTCACCGACGGCGGCATCACGCCGGACCAGGGCATGTACATCACGGCGGCGGCGATCGTCCTCTTCACGGCGCTGGCGGGGATGGTCTCGATCGTCACGGTGGACGTCTTCAACGGCATCGTGATCATCCTGGCGATCCTCTTCGCGCTGCCCTACCTGGTCTTCGAGGTGGGGGGCGTGGGGGCGGTCCTGGACGCCCTCCCCGCGGGCCACACAGAGGTCCTGGGCGGCCACAACGTCCTCTGGGTCTTCGGGGTCGCCATGCCGACCTTCCTGTTGATCCTGGGCGAGAGCGGGATGTACCAGAAGTTCTTCTCGGCCGAGGACGAGAGCGCGGCGAAGAAGGCCGTGGTCGGCATGGTCGTCGGGATCATGTTCATCGAGGTCACCCTGGCGCTCCTGGCCATCGTGGGCCGGGCCGCCTTCCCGGACCTGGCCACCGAGACCTCCGTGATCGGCCGGGCGGCCACCGAGACCGTGATCCTCTACGTCGCCCGCCACGGGCTGCCGCTCCTGGGAGGCACTGTGCTCCTGGCCGCGGCGGTGGCGATCGTCCTCTCCACGGGGAACACCTTCCTCCTGATCCCCTCGACCAACGTGACCCGGGACATCTACCAGCGCTTCGTGAACCCCGAGGCGACCGAGGCCCAGATGCTCCTGCTCCAGCGCCTCAGCATCGCCGCCTTCGGGGTCCTGGCGCTGCTGCTGATCACCCAGTTCGACACCGTGCTCTCCATGGCGCTCTACGCCTATTCCCTGGTCGGGGCCAGCCTCACGCCGGCGCTGCTGGCCGCCTTCCTCTGGAAGCGGGTCACGGCCCAGGGCGGGGTGGCGTGCATCGCCGGGGGGCTCGTGGCCCTGGTGGGGATCGCCGTGCTGGACCGGGCCGGGCTCGACTTCACGATGGTCCTGGGGGGCACCGAGTTCGACTTCGCCTCCAGCGACTACATCGTCATCCCGGGCGTGCTCGTCTCGATGACGCTGCTGGTCGCGGTGAGCCTCCTGACGCCCCGCTCCCCGGAGGAGAAGTGGAAGCCGTTCTTCACGCCCCCGGGAGCGACCCTGGCCGACGCCATGGACGAGGTCGAGGAGACGGGCCTGGAAGGCGCTCACTGACCCGGTCGGTCGGCGGGAAACCCCTCTGCCGCCTGTACTTTCCCGTCCCAGAAAACGCTTGACGCCGCCCGGACGATGGCGTAGCGTATTTTCGCGCGTGCCTTATGGTGCGCACTTCGGAGGCGGGACGTTGCGGTCGCGGCGTACCCGAGTGGACTCATTTGTTCAGATGGAGCAGTTACTATGCGGACCACGGGCGTGGTAAAGTGGTTCAACGACGCCAAGGGCTTCGGATTCATCGCCCCCGACGGCGGTGATCAGGACGCCTTCGTTCACTACTCGGCCATCCAGGCGGAGGGCTTCAAGAGCCTCTCCGAGGGAGACAAGGTCGAGTTCGATCTGGTAGAGGGCCCCAAGGGCCCCGCGGCCGAGAACGTCAGCGTGGTCGAATGACCGCGCGCCGTCCGTAGCCGGCCTCGAGCCGGCGCCGGAGAGCCGCTCGGGACGATTCGTCCCGGGCGGCTTTTCTTTTTGTGCCCCGTCGCCTACTCATGTCCACGCGGACGCGACGCTCTTCGAGGGCCGCAAGCCCCACCCCCGACCCACCGAAACCATGCGCACGACCCACTTCCGACCGACCCGTCTCCTCCCGCTCCTCCTGCTCCTCCTCTGGGCCGGCGCGGCTCCGGGCGATGCCCAGCACAAGCCCGCCCTGGACCACGCCGACACCTACGGCTGGAACGACATCGAGGACGAGGGCCTCTCGGCCGACGGCCGCTGGCTGGCCTACGTCCTGGAGCCGTACGAGGGCGACGAGACGCTGGTGGTCCGGGATCTGGAGTCCGGCGCAGAGCTCCGGATCGAGCGGGGCGTCGATCCCGCCTTCTCGCCCGGCGGGCCGCACCTCGTCTTCCGGATCGAGGCCGCCGAGGCCGCCGTGGACTCGGCCCGGGACGAGGGCGCCAGCGACGACGACGCCAGCGACGACGACCTCCCCGCCGACACCCTGGGGGTGCTGGACCTGGAGGCCTCGTTCCGCGGGGGAACGGCCACGCCCATCGTGACCCGGACCGGGGGGCTGAAGTCCTTCGAGCTCCCGGAGGACGAGGGTCGGGCCCTGGCGGCCCTCTTCCGGGCGGACGCCGAGGCGAACGAAGGGGAAGCCGGTGAGGAGGAAGAGGAAGAAGAAGAGGCCGACGACCCCGAGCACGAGAAGCCCGAGGGCTCACCCCTGGAGCTCCGCCTCCTGGGGGGCGACGGATCGTGGCGCTTCGAGAACGTGACCGGGTACGCGCTCTCAGACGACGGCAGCCGGCTCGTCTACGCCGCCCACAGCGAGGACGGCTCCGCCGACGGGGCCTTCGCCGTGGAGACGGCCTCCGGCGCGTCGGTCGCGCTCGCCAGCGGCCCCGGCATCTACGACCGGCTCGCCGTGAGCGACGACGGGAGCCGGGCCGCCTTCCTGACCAACCGGGACGACTGGGAGGCCGAGGACCCGGCCTGGGCCCTCTACGTGGCCGAAGACGCGGCCGCCGGGAGCGCCCGGATGGCCGTGGACGCCACCACCCCGGGCGTCCCCGACGGCTGGTGGCCGGCCGAGGACGGTGACGTCGACTTCTCCGACTCGGGCGAGCGGGTCTTCTTCGCCACCCTGCCGCGCCCCCCGGAGGGACCGACCTACGCGGACACGGTGCCGGACCACAAGGAGGTCAGCGTCGACGTCTGGAACTGGAAGGACGACTATCTGCAGCCGATGCAGAAGGTCCGCCTCGAGGAGGACGGCGCCCCGACGTACCGGGCCGTCCTCCACCTGGGCGACGACCGGGTCGTCCAGCTCGCCGACGAGGAGCTCCCCGAGGTCGAGGTCGGCCGGGACGGCGACGCCGACGTGGCGCTGGGCACCACCGACATTCCCTACCGGAAGCTCCTCTCCTGGGACGGCCGCTACAAGGACGCCTACGTCGTGGACGTGAACACGGGCGAGCGCCGGCGGGTGGCCGAAAAGGTCCGGGGCTTCTCGCCCTTCGACCTCTCGCCCGAGGCCCGCTGGATCCACTGGTGGGACGGCGAGGCCCGGGAGTGGTTCGCCGCGCCCACCGACGGGGGTGAGGCGGTGAGCCTCACCGCCTCCCTGCCCCGGCCGGTCCACGACCTGGAGGACGACCGCCCGGAGCCGCCCGGCCCCTACGGCGCCGCCGGCTGGACCGAGGGCGACGAGGCCTTCCTCGTCTACGACCGGACCGACATCTGGCTCGTCGATCCCACCGACCCGTCCTCGCCCCGGAGCGTCACCGAGGAGGTGGGCCACGAGCGCAACGTCTCCTTCCGGCACGTGGACCTCGATCCGGACACCGACGCCGTGCCCACCGACGAGGACGTCCTGTTGTCGGGCTTCCACGAGGCGGAGAAGACCCACGGCATCTACCGGGACCGCTTCGAGGGTGACGAGGCGCCGGCCCTCCTCCGGGGCGGCGACGACCACTGGTACGGGGTCCGGGAGAAGGCCGACGACGCCGACGTCGTCCTCTTCAGCCGGGAGAGCTTCGAGGAGTTCCCGGACCTGAGGGTCGCCACCACCGACTTCGACGAGGTCGAGGTCGTCTCGGACGCGAACCCCCAGCAGGACGACTTCCGCTGGGGCACGGCCGAGCTCGTCGAGTGGTATTCGGCCGACGGGACCCGGCTCCAGGGCACGCTCTACAAGCCCGAGGGCTTCGACCCCTCCCGGAAGTACCCGATGATGGTCTACTTCTACGAGCGGATGTCCGACCGGATCCACCGCTACCGGGACCCGGCCCCCGGAAGCTCGTCGATCGCCTTCCCCTTCTACGTGAGCCGGGGCTACCTGCTCTTCGTCCCCGACATCCCCTACGAGGTGCCGTATCCGGGCGAGTCGGCGCTGGACGCGGTGGTGCCGGGTGTGCAGAGCATCGCCCGGAGGGGCTTCGTGGACCGGGACCGGATCGGGGTCCAGGGCCACTCCTGGGGCGGCTACCAGATCGCCTACATGATCACGAAGACCGACCTCTTCGCCGCCGCCGAGGCCGGCGCGCCGGTGGTGAACATGACGAGCGCCTACGGCGGCATCCGCTGGGGCAGCGGCATGAGCCGGATGTTCCAGTACGAGCGGACCCAGAGCCGGATCGGCGAGTCCCTCTGGCAGGCGACCCAGGAGTACATCGACAACTCGCCGCTCTTCTACGCGCCGAAGATCAAGACGCCGGTCATGTACATCCACAACGACGACGACGGCGCGGTGCCCTGGTACCAGGGAATCGAGTTCTTCGTGGCGCTCAGGCGCCTGGCCAAGCCGGCCTGGATGCTCAACTACAACGGCGAGAAGCACGGCCTGCGCCAGACCCACAACCAGAAGGACTTCGCCGTCCGCATGCAGCAGTTCTTCGACCACTACCTGAAGGACGCCCCGGCGCCGGTCTGGATGGTCGAGGGGGTCCCCGCGACGAAGAAGGGGAAGACCCTGGGCCTGGAGCTGGTGGGGGGGACGGCGACCGAGGAGGGCGGCTCGCCGTGAGGTGAGGTCGGGCCGGGCGACAGCCCCTCCGCGGCGCGGAGGGGCCGCCGGTCAGCCGGCGGCGACCTCCGGGAAGAAGACGCGGCCGTGCCAGCTCTCCCGGGCC
>CAZMPV010000223.1:0-5377 GCA_964567985.1 uncultured Gemmatimonadaceae bacterium | reverse complement strand
CCAGGAAGTGGATTCGGCCCGGAAGAACGGCGCCGATCCGCGGCGTGTCGCCGCTCGACCCGGGGGCCGAAAAGCTACCCTCACAGGGGTCCGAAGGCAAAGGGTGAGGAGGTCGATGGGAGCCCGACGTCGTCTCGCCTGGATCCCGCCCTTCCTCGTGGGCTTCGCCGCCGCCACCTGCGCGGAGCTCGCCGGCGGGCTCCTCCTCTATTCGGGTCCGGGATTCCTCCGGGCCCTCACGCTGCTCCTGGGCGTCGAGCTCGGCGCCCTGGCTCTCGGCCTCTGGGTCGCGGAGAGCGGTCGCCCGGGGGATCCGATGGAGCGGGCCCGGCGCCGGTGGCTCTTCTGCCTGGTGGCCTTCACCGCGGCCTCCGGCTTCGCCGCGGCCTGGCAGATGATCGACGGGGCGAGCGCGGCCTTCGCGACCCGGGGGCTCGGCCTGGCGCTCCTGGGGGGACTTCCCCTGTACGCCTCGGGCACGGTCCTGGGCGCCCTGGACGTCGTCGATCGCGGAAACCCGGATAGCCATGAAGCTCCGGCGGGGACGAGGACCGGGACGCCGGTCGGCGCATTCGCGGCTCTGGGCGCCTCCGCCGGTGTCCTGACGACCGGCCTCGTCCTCCTCGCGTCCCTCCAGCCGGTCTCGATCCTCCTCGTCTGCGTGGTCCTGGTCTCGGCCGGCGCGCTCCTCCACGGCTGGCTCCACGAGGCCGGAGAGCCGTCGTCGACTCCCACCTCCACGACGACCACGACCGGGAGCACCGCCCCGCCCACCGCTCCGCTGGATCGGGAGGATTCCCCGTGATCGTCGCTCATCTGGCGGACCTCCATCTGGGATACCAGACGTACGCCCGGGGCGAGGGGGAGCGGGATCTCCGGGAGCGGGACGTGGCGGCGGCCTTCCAGGCGGCGATCCAGGAGCTGATCCAGATCGGTCCGGATCTCGTCCTGCTGGCCGGGGACGTCTTCGACGGCCCGGAGCCGTCGGCCGGCGCCCTGGTCACCCTGGCCCGGGGCCTGGAGACCCTCCGGGGCGCCCTCCCCGACACGCCGGTGCTCATGGTCGCCGGCGCCCGGGACACGCCCCGGAGCTGGGGGGACCCCGGCGCCCTGGCGGCGCTGGACACGGTGCCCAACGTCGAAGCGGCCACGGGTACCGCCCGCTCGGTTCGGCTCCGGGACGGGGCGCTTCACGTCCTCCTCCTCCCGCATCGCTCGGTCCTCCGGGAGCCGCCCGCCGAGCTCCACCCCGATCCCGATGCCCGCTGGAACGTGCTCCTGGGCTACGGGCGGGCGGAGGTCGCCGACGGCTCGGACCGGCCGGTGGCCGCGATGGCGGGGGGCGGGTCGGTGACCGTCGAGCGGGACGCCTGGGACTACGTGGCGCTGGGGCACGCGCACCGGCACCGGGAGGTGGCCCCGGGGGTCGTCTACGCCGGCTCCCTGGAGCGGGTCGGGCCGGAGCCGTGGTCGGAGGCCCACGCCGAGAAGGGGTTCGTGGTCCGGAACCTGGAGACGGGCGAGAGCCGCCTCCGGCCGATCCAGGGCCGCCCGGTCGTGGCCCTGGCGCCCATTCGCTGGGATCCGGACCGGCCGGAGCGGTTGAACGAGCGGATCCGGGAGGTGAGCCGGGAGGTTCCCGGAGGGCTGGGAGGGAAGATCGTCCGCCTCCGCCTCGAGGGGCTCGGGATCAGGGAGCTGGAGATGCTCGACGGCGAGCTCCTCGCCGACCTGCGGAGTCGGGCCTTCCACCTGGCGGTGGAGGTGGAAGGGCCTTCCGTAGAGGACGGAGGGGAGCCGACTCCGGGGGAGGGCGATCTCTTCTCCCGGATCGTGACCCGGATTCCCGACGACGCGGGAGACCGTCCGGGGCTGGAGGAGGCGGCCCGCCGGTTCCTCGAGCCGGAGCCCGGAGCCGAATGAGGATCGAGTCCTTCTCGGCGGAGGGGGTCCCGGGGCTCTCGGAGATCCGGATCCGACCCCGGGACGGCCTCGTGGGCTGGGTGGGGGGAGACTCCCGGCACCGGCGGGTCCTCGTGGACCTCTTCCTCTGGGCGCTGGGACTTCCGGGACGGGAGTCCGGAGCCCGCCGGCGCTGGGAAGGCGGGCAGGAGCCGACGCCGGGTCTCGAGCTCGAGATCCGGGTGGCGGGGCGCGAGCTCCTGGTCCGGGACCGGGGGATGGTCATGGAGGGGGGCGAGGCCGGTGTCCGGAGCCCGGCGGACGCGGTCGGTCTGGCGCCCGAGGACCTGGCCCTCGCCTGGGCGGGGAGGCCCGAGGTCGAGCTCGAGACCCTCTGCGAGCACGGGGTACGGATCCTCGCGGGACGCCGTGGCCTCGGCCGGGTCGAGGGCGGGCTCAGCCGGCTCGAGGGACTGGGCCGGAAGCGGGGCCCGCCGGACCCCGGCGACGAAGCGGCCGCGGATATGCCGACGCCCGAGGAGCGGAGCGAGCTCCGGGCCGAGCTCGCCGGGGTCCGGGAGCGGATCCAGGAGCTGGAAGACGTTCCGGAGCGGCTGCGCACCCTGGAGGTGGAGCTCCGTTCGCTCCGGGCCGACGCCACCGAGGTGGCCGGTGACCTGGAGGTCGCGACCATGGACTGGCTCCGGGAGCGCCAGGACGCCGAGACCCACCTCCAGGCCTACCGGGACCAGGCCCGGGAGCTGCGAGCCCGGATGCGCCGGCTCGAGGAGGCCGGGCCGGACAGCCCCTGTCCCTTCTGCGGTCGCACCCTGGACGACCACTACGACTCGGTGGTCTCGGAGCTCCAGGACGAGTGGGAGCGGCTGGTCCAGGACGGCAAGTGGTGGCGGAGACGGAGGGAGCAGCTCGAGCTGAAGCCCCAGCACCTCCAGGAGCTGGAGGGCCGCTCCGTCCGGCTCCAGGCGGCCGTGGAGGAGTGCGCCGAGCGGCTGGAGCGCTGTCGCTTCGACCTCCGGGAGCTGGACGAGCTCAGGAAGCGCCGGCGAACGATCCGGGAGCGCCTCGGCGTCGAGCCCGGCGAAGAGGGCGAGCTTCCGGCACGGGACTCCCCCGAGGAGGGTCGGCGCAGGATCCTCCTCGAAGCCTTCGGCGACGTCCGGCGGGAGCTGCTGGACGAGGCCTGGAGCCGGCTCCTGGGGCGGGCCGGAACCTACCTGAACCGGATCTCGGGCGGCCGGACGCTGGGCCTGGTCCGCCTCGACGACGGGACGCCCGCCCTCCTGGAGGACGGCAGGGTCGTGCTCCCCTCGACGGAGGAGGACCGGGCCTCGGCGCGGATCGCCCTCCGCCTGGCCCTGGCGGTCCTCCTCGTCGAGGACGGCGTCGCCCTGGAGTCGATCCTCGTGGACGAGCCCTTCGCCCGCATGGAGCCTCCGGCCCGCCTGCGGAGTGTCGAGCTCCTCCGCTCCCTGGGCCCTCGCCTTCCCCAGATCCTGTTGCTGGCCCGGGGTCGGGCGGCGGAGGCCGCGCCGGAGCGCTTCGATCAGATCCTGGAGTTCCGGGAGGACCGCAGGGAGGGCACCGCCACCCTCCGGGAGCTGCCGGGCGGGGTGGGGATCCTCCGGATCATCTGAGGGACGGCGGTGGGCGTTCTGGCGGCCGACCGGGCCCGGCGTCGCGGGCCCGGCTCAGCCTCCTCCCCTGGAGGGCCTGCCTCCCAGGTCGGCCCAGGCGTCGCCCCGCTCCCGGTTCCGCTCCAGGGCGTCTTCGTCGTCCCGGTACGCGGCGGCCTGGGCCAGGGCGTAGTATCCCCACGCGTAGTAGTTCGGGATCCCGATCGTGGAGTGGTCCGGCCAGTGGTCCCAGTTCGGCAGGTCGCTCCGGTGGACGAAGACGTCCCAGACGAGCTTCCGGGTCCGGGGCACGTCCACCCAGGGCCCGGTGACCGCCCGCAGGCCGCCGGACTGGATCGGGATCACGCCCTCCGGGGCGGTGCTCTCGTCCAGCGCCCCGTTGTGGAGCTTGAAGGCCAGGCCCTGGCGGATCAGGTAGTCCTGCAGGCCCAGGGACTCGGCCGCGTTTCCGCTGGAGGCGAAGTAGACCGGCCGGTCGCCCAGGGAGTTGCTGACGATGGACAGGGCGAGCTGGTGCCAGGGGAAGAGGTACTGCCCCGCCCGGACCGTCGCCCGGACGTTGCCCAGGCGGTAGGTGCGGGTCCGGTCCACGGGCACGTAGCTTCCGGCCACCCGCTCGATGGTCTCGTCGTCCAGGCTCAGGATCGCCCGTTCGGGCTTCTCCACCGGGGCGTCGGTGATCAGGGCCACGGCGTCGTCGCCGGCCGCCGTCGTGGAGTCGGCGGCGTACACCGCCCCCGTCCCCTCGGCGCGGTAGGGCCGCTGGCAGATGATCCGCGTCGGGTGGGCCAGGGGGTCCTCGCCCTCCTCGCAGGGTGAGGTCAGCTCCCGGAGCTGCTTCGCGTACCAGTCGGTGTTCAGGTACGAGGTGACGATGACCGTGACGTCCTGTCGGATGCCCTCGACCTCCTGGAGGTACCAGAGGGGGAAGGTGTCGTTGTCGCCGTTGGTGAAGAGCACGGCGTACGGCTCCACGCTCTGGAGCAGGTTGTACGCCCAGTCCCGGGCGGAGTAGTCGTAGGCCCGGGTCGCCCAGCTCCAGTTCAGGACCAGGGGGAGGAGGGCGAGGCCCAGGATGGGGCTCGCCTTTGCCAGCCCGGCGCCCAGCTCATCGGCGGCCTCCTTCCAGAGGGCGGCGATTCCGATGCCGGCCCAGAGCCCCCAGACGGAGAAGCTCACGATGAAGAAGTAGTCCCGCTCCCTCACCTCGTGGAGGCCCCGGTCCTGGGTGGGGGCCTGGAGGGAGTAGCCGTACTTGAAGTTCAGGTAGTAGACGAGCGCCACCGAGAGGGTGCCGAAGAGGGTGGCCACGTACCAGAAGGAGGCCTTGTCCCGGCGGAAGTGCTCCAACGCGCCCCATACCCCCAGCCCGGTGAAGAGCATGGTGAAGGGGAGGCGCAGGTTGGCGAAGACCGTGTTCACGCCGTCCAGCGAGCGGGCCCACTGCCAGTCGAAGTACTGGAGGTAGTTGGTGAGCTGGGAGGCCAGCGGGGCCTGGCGCGGCATGAGGGGCGGCTTGTCGTACTGGGTGCGGTTCAGCGCCTCGGAGAGGGCCACGCACCCCGCCTTTCCGTAGGTGACCACCGCCGCCAACGCCGAGCCGAAGTCGGGGCAGGTGGGCGCCGCCTCGTTGATGACGGGCTGGAGCCCGGCGCGGAGGGGGAGGAAGAGGTGGATGGAGAGCCCGAGGAGCCCCACGGCCAGCGCCGCCGGGTAGAGCTTCCAGTTGAGGAGCGTCTGCGGGTGGACCAGGAGGATGAAGATTCCGATGGCCGGCGCCGCCAGGAAGGCCATGAGGTGGTTCCCGACGCTGAGCGCCA
>CAZMPV010000222.1:0-5396 GCA_964567985.1 uncultured Gemmatimonadaceae bacterium | reverse complement strand
GTGAAGACGACCTCGTCCCGGTGGGGCCCGACCACCGTGTTGCCCACCCGGCGCTCCCGCTCGGCGGTCTCCATCAAGTGGCCCCGATAGGCCCCCACGACTTCCTCCTCGCTCCCTGCGTCGCCGACCTCGACGGAGGGCTCGTAGGTCATTCGGGCGCTCCTGCCGCCACTCACGGCGGCGTAGTACTCGCTGAACGCCTCCTTCCAGGCGTCGATCCATCTCCGCCGGGCGTGGACGACCCGCCCTCCGCTCCGGACCAGGGCGTCGTCCCACGCCCGCACGACGGCGTCCGGCTCCTCCTCCCGCAGCGCCGCGTTGCGCTGGGAGAGAACGTGCCGGAACTGCTGGAGCGCCTCGAGATATCCGGGGTCGTTGAGCGAGAGTACGATGTCGAGGTAACGCCGGCGCTCCGACGGACCTTCGCTGACGATGGCGATGTCCGCCGGAGAGAAGATCACCGCCGCCAGGTTGCCGAGCCCGTCGCCGAGGCGGTCGGGCTCGACCCCGTCCACGGTGACCTTCTTCCGTCGTCCGGTGCGCTGAAAGGCGGCGGCCACCTCCACGGTCTCGGCGTCCTCGCCCTCGTCCTCGAGCACGCCCACCACCCGGAAGACGTCCTCGTCGAAGGCGACCATCTGGTCGTCCCTCGCCCCCCGGAAGGAGCGGAAGGTCTCCAGGTAGTAGATCGCCTCCAGCAGGTTCGACTTTCCGTGGGCGTTGTCGCCGACGACGGCCACCCCCTCGGAGGCGAATCGGAGCTCCTGGACGCCGAGGTTCCGGAAGTGCCGGAGCCGGAGCTCGGTCAGCCGCAAACCGCGGGGGTCCGCCGGTACCCTCTCAGCATGGTTGAATTTAGCGGAATCGGGCCGCCTTGGCCACCCCCGCCGGCAGGGTGAAAAGCCATGGCGCGAAACGACTTTCGCCGGATCGGAGGCCTGACGCCGAAAGCCGGAAAGTCGAGGAGGGAAAGGCGGGCCGGCGAGAAGCCGGGCGCCCGGGGGCTCAACTCCCCTGGAAGTCCGGGTCCCGCTTCTCCAGGAAGGCGGCCATCCCCTCCTTCATGTCGTCGGTGGACGCCAGGAGGCCGAAGAGCGACGACTCGAACGCGAGGGCCTGATCGGTGGATGCGTCGAGGGCGTTGTAGATCGACTCGAGGGCCTTGCCGACCGCCACCGGACCGTTGGCCGTGATCGTGCCCATGAGCTCCTTCGCCCGCTCCATGAGGTCGTCCCGGGGCACGACGCTGCTCACGAGGCCCATCACCTCGGCTTCCTGGGCCGGAATCATCTCGGCGGTCAGGGTGAGCTCGATCGCACGACCCAGCCCCACGATCCGGGCCAGACGGACGGTCCCGCCATAGCCCGGGATGATGCCGAGGCCGACCTCGGGGAGGCCGAAGCGGGCATTGTCGCCGGCCACCCGGAGGTGGCAGGCCAGGGCCAGCTCGAAGCCGCCCCCGAGGGCGTAGCCGCCAACCGCCGCCAGCACCGGCTTGGGGGAGCGCTCGATGGCCCGGAAGACCTCCTGGCCCTGGCGGCTGACCTCGACTCCGTCCAGGCTGTCCATCTCCTTGAGCACCCCGATGTCGGCCCCGGCGACGAACGCCTTCTCGCCCGCCCCCGTGACGATGATGCCCGATCCGTCGTCGTCGGCCACCAGGGCCTCGTGGGCTTCGCCGAGCTCCCGGACCACCTCCGGGTTCAGGGCGTTGAGCTTCTCCTGCCGGTCCACGACGAGGATACCGATCTCGCCGTCCCTCTCGATGCGCACGTTCTTCCAGTCTGCCATGTCTCGGGTCGTCGGGGGTCGAATTCAGGAATTCCGGCTCCGGGGGGGCGGGCACCTCGGAAAGCCCCCGCCCCGGCCGCTTCGGAAGCTATCCGGGGACCCGGGCGCACGCTACCGTCCCACGGGCCGCCCCGGGCCCGGGATCCGCGGCTCGACCTCTGGCCGGAGACCCGTTCCGCCATGGATTCTTCCCGGGGCTTTCCTTACCTTGTCCGACGCCGAACGTGGCGCGGGTCGACGGGCCCGTCGCCACCCTCGACTCCACTCGAACGAGGCTTCAGTCCGCCATGAGCCGCTCCCTGAACAAGGTCATGCTGATCGGAAACCTCGGCTCGGATCCGGAGATCCGGACCACCTCGTCCGGCACGATGGTGGCGAAGGTCTCGCTGGCTACGAACCGGACCTTCCAGGACCGGAGCGGCCAGCAGCAGGAGCGGACCGAGTGGCACCGCCTGACCTTCTTCGGGCGCCTGGCCGAGATCGTGGAGCAGTACGTGAAGAAGGGCGACCGCCTCTACTGCGAGGGCCGGATCGAGTACTCCCAGACCCAGGACGAGTCGGGCAACACCCGCTACTGGACCGACATCGTCGTCACCGACATGGTCATGCTCGGTCAGGGCGCCGGTGCCCCCGGCGACTTCGGTGGCCCGGCCCGGGACTCCGCCGAGACGTCCGGCGGCTCCGGGGAGCCCCCGATCTCCGAGCCGGACGACGACCTCCCGTTCTGATCCGGACTCTCCTCTCGCGGCCGGGCTGCGGCCGCGCTCTCCCGAAGGCTGCTTGACGGATCCGTTTCCGATCCGGACAGTAGGACATCGTATCGAGCGTGAGAGGCTCCTGTACGGACCGGCCGCCGTCTGCCTGAGCGGAGAGCGCCCGTACCCGTGCGGAGGATCTTGCGCGCGCGGGAGAAGCGGACGAAGAGGAGGGGAATGAGCTCCCACGATCCATCCATCCTGGACGGCGGCACGGCGGACTCCCGCCTCATGCGGGCCAACGACGTCCTGGCCGAGCTCTGCCGGGCCATCGTGAAGGCCGACGGCGCGACCGAGGTGGCCCAGGACGCAGCCCGGCGGCTGCAGCGGTACTTCGGCACCGCGTCCGTGGGTCTCTGGTGGGTGGACAAAGCCGTCCTCCGGCTCGCGGGCCTGGCTCTCTCCGACGAGTGCGAGGCCGCCGTGGCGGACCGCATCCGCGGTGCCTTCGGGGTCAGCCGACGGAGCGAGGACCTTCCCGGGAGCCGGGCGATCGAAGAGCGACGAATCCTCCGCTTCCGGGCCGACAGCCCGGAGCTGCGGCAGGACGTGCGCCAGCTCCTCCAGGCCATCGGAGCCGACTCTCTGGTCTGCATCCCGATCTACGTGGACGGCGATCCAGTGGGCGTCGGCCTGGTGGGCACCCCCGACGTCAGCGGCCTCACCGGCGCCGACGAGTCGCTGATGGAGAGCGCCCTCGGCGTCCTCGGCATCGTCTACCACCGGGCGCGCCTCCAGGAGCAGGAGGAGGAGCGGAGTCGCCGGGCGCTCCACGCGTACCAGATGGCCATGGTCGGCGAGCTCGCCGCGGGCGTGGCCCACGAAGTGAACAATCCCCTGAGCGCCATCTCGGGTCTCGCCGACGTCCTGGCGACGAAGGAGGATCTCCCGGAGGACGTCGTCGAGGACCTCGACCTCCTGCGGGACGAGGCGCTCCGGGCCGGGAACATCATCGGCCAGCTCCTGGCCTTCGCCCGGAGCGGCGAGCACGAGACCACCCCGGTGCGTCTGGACGACGTGGTGGAGAGCGTGGCCATGCTCCACGCCCGGCGCTTCCAGCTCGCCGGGGTCGAGCTCGACATCCGCGCCGGGAAGGACCTCCCTCCGATCGCGGGTCGCCACTCGGACCTCCAGCACCTGGTCCACATCCTGCTGATGAACGCCCGCCGCTCCATGGAGGAGCAGCGCGAGGGAGGTCGGGTCGTGGTGCGCATCGCCGCGGAATCCGGCTCGGTGAGCCTCACCATCCGGGACACCGGCCCCGGACTCCGGCCCGACGTGGTGGACCGCATCTTCGACCCCTTCTTCACGACCCGGGAGGACGGGGGAATGGGGCTCGGCCTGGCGACGGCCTACGAGGTCGTCCGAGCCCACGACGGGCTGATCACGGCGGAGAACTGGGGCGCCCCGCCGGTTGAGGGAGGCGCAGCCGGCCAGGGCGGGGCCCGCTTCCGGATCCAGCTTCCCCTGCGGTCGGAGCTGGTCGGCGAGCCCGAGCCCCCGATGCTCGGTCGGGTCCGGATCGCCAACGGTGAAGTCGGCGCCCCCGCCGGAGCGCCGGATCCGGGCGCCCGCCCGCCCGACGCCGGCGAGGGAGAGAGCGCGAAGGAGAGTGGCGGCGACCCGTCGGCGGAAGACCTCCGGGTCCTCATGGTGGAGGACGACCGGGCCGTCGCTCGATCGATCGAGAAGCTTTTGACACACCTGGGCTACCGGGTCGTGGCCGCCCGGACCGCGGAAGGAGCCCTCGACCTCCTGGAGACGGACGCGGAGGTGGACCTGATCCTCTCCGACGTGCGCATGCCCGGGATGGGCGGAGAGGGCTTCTACGAAGAGCTGCGTCGGACGCGACCCGAGATGCTGGAGCGACTCGTCTTCGCTTCCGGAGACCTGATCTCCGCCGAGACCAGGCGATTTCTCAGCGGGGTGGACCGGCCGGTCCTGGCCAAGCCCTACGGGATCCAGGACCTGAAAGTGGTCCTCGAGCGGGTCGCGAGAGAGACCCGGGGCTGACACACACCCCCCTCCACGCCCGCCGGACTCCCGCCGAGACGGTGCCTCCGCCGTCCAGACTTCTTCCACACCCTCCTGAGCCCCCCACGGAGACCGACAGTGACCCTCGAGCTCGTACTCCGACTCCTGGCCGGCGCGGCCCTGGTGGCGCTGAACGCCTTTTTCGTGGCGACCGAGTTCGCCCTCACCCGCCTGCGGCAGTTCCCGGAGGACGAGATCCGCGGCGAACCGGGCCTCAAGGTGGCCTGGGAGATGACCGAGCGCCTGGAGATCCACCTGACGGGATGCCAGCTCGGAATCTCGGCCTCGAGCATCCTCCTGGGGGTGGTGGCGGAGCCGGCCGTGACCCATCTGATCGAGCCGGTCGCCTCCATGGCCGGGCTCGCCGAGCGGACGACGGCCGTCGTCTCGGTCGTCCTCGCCATCGTCGTCATCAACCTGGCCCACAAGATCTGGGGAGAGCAGGCGCCGACGTACCTGGGTGTGGAGCGGCCGAAGGAAGTGGCCCGCCGGCTGGCCCCGGCCCTGAGGGCGTGGAGCCGGGTGATGTCTCCCGTGATCCGCCTCGGCGACGGCGCGGCCAAAGCCAGCCTCCGGCTCATCGGCGTGGAGATGACGCGCTCCTGGACCGAGGAGGTCGAGGAGGGCGGGGCCCGGGAGGAGCGGATCCGCACCTACGCCGAGCTGCGGCGCGAGATGGGCGATCTCCTGAGCCGGGGTCGGCTCACCCGGGAGCGGCGCCGGGAGGTGCTCCGAACCCTGGAGATCGAGAAGATGCCGGTCCGGGAGATCATGGTGCCACGGGACGAGATCGTCGCGCTCTCCCTCGGTCGGAGC
>CAZMPV010000221.1:2934-5417 GCA_964567985.1 uncultured Gemmatimonadaceae bacterium | reverse complement strand
CATCAACTTCGTCACCCCCGAGCACGTCGTGCCCCAGGTCCTGGAAGCCCTGGTGCCCGCCGTGGAGAGCGGGCTCCGGCTCCCCATCGTCTACAACACCAGCGCCTACGACGCCCTGGAGAGCCTGGAGTGGATGGACGGCATCGTCGACATCTACATGCCGGACTTCAAGATGTGGGATCCGGAGCGCTCGAAGACCTACATGAAGGCCGCCGACTACCCGGAGGTGGCCCGGGCCGCGGTCCGGGAGATGCACCGCCAGGTCGGGGAGCTCGAGCTCGACGCCGACGGCCTGGCCCGCCGGGGGCTCATCGTCCGGCACCTGGTCATGCCGGGGATGCTGGACGAGACCCGGGCGATCCTCGAGTGGGTGGCCGACGAGCTGGGCCCCGGCACCTACGTGAACCTGATGGACCAGTACTATCCGGCCGGCAACGTCGGCCCGGACCACCTGCCGGAGATCGACCGGAGGCTCCGGCCCGGCGAATTCCGGAAGGCCCGGGAGATCGCCGCCGCGCTGGGCCTCCGACGGCTCGACGAGCGCGATCCCCACCCGAATCTCCTTTTGAAGATGGCGGGGCGGCGGGCCTGATCCGCCCCTCGAGCGAGCCCTCGCTCCACCCCTGGGCACCCGGCCCCTAAAGCAGCCGGGCGATCTCGTCCTGCTCGAAGGCTTCGAAGGGCGATGTCCCGCCCCCGGCATCGACGGCGACGATCCCCTCTTCCGCCTCGACGAGGGTCCCGATCCGGGCGGCCGGGATCCCGGCGTCACGGAGCGCGGTGACCACCGCGTGCTCATCCTCCGCTGCCGCCGCCACCAGCAGCGCCCCGCTGGCGATCAGCCCCAGGGGGTCGAAGTCCAGGGCGTCGGCCAGGGCGCGGGTCTCCTCGAGGACGGGGATCGCCTCGACCTCGACCCGGGCTCCCGTCCCGCTGGCGGCGCAGAGTTCGTGGATCCCCCCGGCGACGCCCCCCTCCGTGGGGTCGTGGAGGGCGTGGATCCGCCCGGCGCCCAGGGCGATCCGGGCGTCCGCGACCACGCTGAGGCCGGGATCGTGGAGGAGCTCCCGTGCCCGGCCGACCACGTCGGCTCCCAGGTGTTTCGCGAGCTCCTCCCCCCGGCTCCGGGCCAGGATCGACGTGCCTTCGACGGCGGCGCCCTTGGTCAGGACGAGGGCGTCGCCGGCCCGGGCCCCCTCGGCGGAGACCCAGCGCCCGGTGACGCCGAGCATCGTCCCCGCGACGACGGGCCGGTCGAAGCGGGGCGCGACCTCCGTGTGCCCGCCGACCAGGCCCGCTCCGACCTCGGCGCACGCCTCCCCGATCTCGTCGAAGATCCGCCGGGCGTCGGCCTCCGCGGCCCCCTCGGGCAGGAGGAGCGTGGCCAGGAACCACGCCGGCTCGGCACCCATGCACGCCACGTCGTTGGCGTTCACGTGGACCGCGTACCAGCCGATCTCGTCGGCGGTGAAGGTGATGGGGTCGGAGGCGGCCACCAGGAAGCGGCCGTCTCCCAGCTCCAGGACGGCGCCGTCCCGGCCCACGCCGGGTCCGACGACCTCGCCGTCGCCGGGGCTGCGGCCCGAGAGGAGACGGGCGATGACGTCCTGGGGGACCTTGCCGGTGCCGAGAGGAGGCGGGTCGGTCATGGGCCGGGCCGGTCATGCGAGGAAAGCGGCGGCTCGACCGGAATGTCGGAGGGGTCGCTCGGGACCGAAAGCCCCCCGCCCGCCGGAGGGGAGTGGCTTTCCGGGCCGCCTCGTCTCACCACGCCAGCCCCATCCGCCGGAGCACCGCCGGCCGATACGTCCGGCTGACCCGGAGGCGCCGTCCGTCGGCCAGGACGACCCGGTAGTCGCCGTGCTCGTCGGAGCGGAGCTCCTCGATCCGGTCGAGCTGGACGATGGCCGAGCGATGGATCCGGGCGAATCTCTCCGGATCGAGCCGGTCCTCCAGGGCGGTCATCGTCCCTCGCAGCAGGTGGCTGTCCCCGCCGGCGTGGAGCTTCACGTAGTCCCCGTCGGCCTCGATCCAGTCCACGTCGCCGGCGGGGACCACCGTGAGCCGCCCCCGCTCCGGCACCGCGAAGCGCTCCAGGTACCGGCCGGCCTCCCGGGGCTCGCCCTCGTCTTCGGTCGCGCCCGCCACCTCGGCCAGCAGCTCCCGGAGTCGGTCGTGAACCTCCCTGAGCCGGCGGCTCCGCAGCGTCTCCAGGGCCCGCTCCAGGGCGTCCTCGAAGCGGTCGTCGTCGAAGGGCTTGAGCAGGTAGTCCACGGCGTGGACGTCGAAGGCCGCGAGGGCGTACTCGTCGTAGGCCGTGGAGAAGACGACCACCGGACGCTCCTCCGGAGCGAGGCGGGCCAGGACCTCGAAGCCGTCCAGCCCCGGCATCTGCACGTCGAGGAAGAGGAGGTCCGGCTCGAGCCTCCGGACCAGCTCCAGGACGGCCGGGCCGGTGGCGCCCTGCCCGACCACCCGGACGG
>CAZMPV010000221.1:0-2834 GCA_964567985.1 uncultured Gemmatimonadaceae bacterium | reverse complement strand
CGGGCGGCGGCCAGCCAGAGCCGTCCGTCCCGCTCCCGTCGGGCGATGCCGTGGCGGACGGCGTTCTCCACCAGGGGCTGGAGGAGGAAGCTGGGGACCGCCGCCCGGCGGGTCTCGGGATCGACCCGGAGGTCCACGGTCAGGCGCTCCCCGAAGCGGAGGCGCTCGATCTCCAGGTAGCGCTCCAGGAAGTCGAGCTCGTCTTCCAGGGCGATGACGTGGAGGGCGTCGGCCCGGAGGGAGGCCCGGAGCAGGTCCGCGAGCTGGGCCATCACCCGCCGGGCCTCGACCGGCTGGTCCTCCAGGAGCGCCGAGACCGAGTTCAGGGTGTTGAAGAGGAAGTGGGGGTGGAGCTGCATCTTCAGGGCCCGGAGCCGGGCGTCGCTGAGCTGGGCCTTCGCCCGCACCGCCTCCATCTCGCGCTCCCGGGAGAGGACGTAGTTGGTGAACGCGTGATAGACCCCGACCACGGCCCAGTAGATCACGAAGCCGACGACGAAGTACTGGCGGAAGTAGTGCCAGAACCACCCGACGACGGAGGCGCCGCCGACCGGATAGGGGTTGAACGCCTGATACCAGAGCGTCTGGAAGCCGACGGAGAGGACCGCGACGGTGAGCGCCGCCGCCGCGTGCACCGCCACGCTCCGGCCGACCGGGGCCCGGTCGAGGGGGAAGCGCCGTGCGAGCATCACGATCGGCACCGTGACCAGCGCCCAGAAGAGCCAGACCGGGAGCTCGAGAACGAGGAGCGGCGCCAGCGGCGTGGCGTGGCCCATGGCCGCCCTGGACACGTAGATCTGCCCCACCGAGAAGAGCGCGACCGCGGCCCAGACGGCCACGACGACCGCCCAGCGGCGGACGCCCGGGTACCGGAGCGGATGGGGAGTGGTGGGAAAGGTGCTCATCTCTGTGGACGATGCGTTCCGGAAGCCGGCGCGGCGGACGACCGTCCCGGCCCGTCCGCCGCTCCCGACGTCCATCCCGGCTCTGTGATACCCTACGCCTACTGGACCTGCACGTTACCGTCGGTCACCGTCAGCGGGGCGAGCTCCAGGAGCTGCTCGTTGCAGAACTGCTGATCGGCGCCGGGGGCGCCGTTGATGACCGCCAGACTGACGATGTCGGGTGTGCCTCCGCCCTCACCGTTGTCGGTGGCGTAGAACATCGAGGTGCTGCCCACGTCCACGATGCCGGCGTTGGTGTCCCGGATCACGCCCCCGACCCACCCGGTGCTTCCGTCGACCGTCACGCAGGTCACGTCGGCCTCGAAGAAGAGCCCGTTGGGCAGGACGATCTTGTAGCTCCCGCTCACGTCGCCGCTCGGGTGCTCCACGGCGTGGAAGGTGAACTCCCGCAGGCCGGACCCGGCCTCGACGTGCCCGCTTCCGACGACCCGGTGCCCGGCCCCGTCGCCGAGGGCGAGCTGCGGCTCGAGGGAGACGGGATCCGGGGTCTCGGAACAGGCGACCGCCGCCAGGGCGGCCAGGGTGACGACGAACGAACGCTGTACGGACATACGTGCCTCCTGATGAAGAGAATGGGATCGAACACCCCACGGTTCGTCCGGACCGGTGGCGGTCGAAAGGGCCGTGCGGCGAGTCGCGGAAAGACGGGGCGAGTCGCGGAATCGCCGGGACGAGGGACGGGCCCCGACCCCCCTTGCCCGTCCTCCGGCGCCCCCGCACTCTCCCCACCCGGCAGAGTTCTCCCCTCCCGGACCGGAGAGACCCATGCGCGCCTTCCCCCGCCCCGTGCCGCCCACCGGCCTCGCCGCCGGTGCGACGGCCCCGACGCCCCGGACCCGATCGACATCGGCCGTCCTGACCGCCGCGGCCGTACTCGTCTGCGGTCTCCCGGCCCCGGCTGCCGGCCAGGCGCCCTTCTCGGTCGACGACATCCTGAGCCCCGGCTTCCCCCGGGACATGGTCGCCGCCGACGACGCCGAGCGGATCGCCTGGATCGAGTACGAGCGGGGGATGCGCAACGTCTGGACCGCGGCGGCGCCGGACTTCGAGCCGCTCCGTCTGACCGACTACACGGAGGACGACGGCCGGGACCTGGGCGACCTGAGGATCTCCGACGACGGGTCGGTGGTGGTCTTCATCCGGGGCCACGAGCCCAACGACCGGGGCTGGGTCGCCAACCCCACGAGCGAGCCGGAGGGCGCCGAGCGGGCGGTCTGGGCCGCGTACACCGACGGCCGCCGGGAGCCGTGGAAGGTGGCCGAGGCGTGGAACGTCACCCTCTCTCCCGACGGGGAGTGGATCGCCTGGGAGCAGGAAGGCCAGATCCACGCGGCGCCGGTGGACCCGGGGGCCGGCCCGACGCCGACCCGGGCGGGCGCCGAGCCCCTGGTGCGGGCCTGGGGCGAGAACGGCGACCCGGTCTGGTCGCCGGACTCCCGGCGGATCGCCTTCGAGAGCCACCGGGAGGACCACCGCTTCATCGGCGTCTACGACACCCGGGCCCGGGAGGTCACCTACCTGGCCCCGGGCGTGGACCGGGACGACGACCCGACCTGGTCGGCGGACGGCACGAAGGTGGCCTTCATCCGCCGGCCCGGCCTCCCCTTCGGCCAGGAGCGGGAGCGGCCGTGGTGGTCCCGCGAGACCGAAGAGGAGCCGCCGTCCTGGGCGCCGGACGGCCTCTACGAGGCCCGCTTCGAGGAGGGTCACGGGCTCGAGCTCTGGGTGGCGGACGTCCGCACCGGCGAGGGCCGCCGGGTCTGGCACACCGAGCCCGGCGACTCGATCCTCGAGGAGGTCCGACAGATCCACTGGGCCGGCGACCGCCTCCTCTTCGAGGCCGAGCCCGACGGCTGGCGGCACTACTAC
>CAZMPV010000220.1:0-5437 GCA_964567985.1 uncultured Gemmatimonadaceae bacterium | reverse complement strand
GTCGGGTCCGGCCGACCCCGTCCTGGAGACCCTGGAGCTCGACGGCTGAGGACCGGCGATGGAGGATAGCGCGCGAGTCGAGCTCCGTGACGGCCTCACGCTCCGGGTCGATCGCCGCGGGCCTCCTGAGCGGCCGCCGGTCCTCCTCCTCCACGGATTCACCGGCAGCGTCGCGGCGTGGAGAGAGCCGATCCTGACGGGCCTGGCGGGGGCCGGCTTCCGGGTGATCGCCCCCGACCTGCCGGGACACGGCCGGAGCGACGCCCCCGAGGACCCGGAGCGGTACCGAATGGGCCGGCTCCTGGACGACCTGGCCGAGGTGCTGGACCGCCTCGGGGTCGAGCGGTGCCCGTGGGTGGGATACTCCATGGGCGGACGGGTGGCCCTGGGGGGCGCGGTGCTCCGTCCCGATCGCGTCGAGGGCCTGGTCCTGGAGAGCGCCTCACCCGGGCTGACCACCGCGGCCGAGCGGGCCGAGAGGCGGCGGGACGACGAGGCGCTGGCCCGGCGGATCGAGGAAGAGGGGATCGAGGCCTTCGTGGACTACTGGATGGACCTGCCCCTCTTCGACAGCCAGGCGTCGCTTGCGGACCCCGTCCTGGAGGAGGCGCGTGCCCGGCGGCTGGCCCAGCGGCCCCGGGGGCTCGCCGCCTTCCTCCGGGGCCTGGGCACGGGCAGTCAGCCGTCGTTCTGGGAGCGCCTGGGCGACGTCCGGTGCCCGACGCTGCTCCTCACCGGATGGAAGGACGGGAAGTACGAGGCGCTGGCTCGACGGATGCTGGAGCGGCTGCCCGACGCCCGACACGAGAGCGTGGCCGGGGCCGGGCACACCGTGCACCTCGAAGCCCCCGGCGCCTGGCTGGAAGCCGTCACGACATTCCTCGACGCGGAGGCCCCATGAGCGAGTCCCCGAACCCCCCCATCGGAGCCGTCGGCTGGTGCGACCTCACCGTCGACGACGCAGAGTCCGTCCGTGACTTCTACCGTCGGGTGGTCGGATGGTCGGCGAGCCCCGTCTCCATGGGCGAGTACGACGACTTCAACATGACGCTGCCGGACGACGGCACGCCCGTGGCGGGCATCTGCCACGCCCGGGGCCCTAACGCCGACCTGCCGGCCCAGTGGATGCTCTACGTGGCGGTCGCCGACCTGGACGAGAGCCTGGAGCGCTGCCTCGACGAAGGGGGAGAGGTACTGACCCCGATCCGGAGCGCGGGCGACAGCCGCTACGCGGCGATCCGGGATCCGGCGGGGGCGGTGCTGGCGCTCTGGCAGACGGGCTGAGGCGACGACGTCCGGACGCCCCCGGACCTTTTTCCCGGGCGCCGGCCTATGGCCAGAGTGCGTTCGCCCGCGGGGTCCGTCGCCATCGAGGCTCGACGAAGAGCGGGAGGAGCCATGCCCCTGGAGAAGCTGCAGGAGTTCCTGGACGCGAAGGGCGTGAAGTACGTCACGATCCGCCACTCCCCGGCCTTCACCGCCCAGGAGGTGGCGGCGTCGGCCCACATCCCCGGCCGGGAGCTGGCCAAGACCGTCATGGTCGAGGTGGACGGCGAGATGGCGATGGCCGTCGTCCCGGCGCCGGAGAGGGTGGACACCGACCGGCTCGCCGAGGCGGCCGGCGCGGGCTCGGTCCGGGTCGCCTCCGAGGACGACTTCGAGGCGCTCTTCCCCGACTGCGAGCTCGGGGCGATGCCCCCCTTCGGCAACCTCTGGGACCTGGACGTCTACGCCGACCGGAGCCTGGAGGAGGACGAGGAGATCGCCTTCAACGCCGGGACCCACACCGAGCTGGTCCGGCTCCCCTACGCCGACTTCCGCCGCCTGGTGGAGCCGGTGGTCGCCGACATCAGCGGCCAGGAGTCCGGCGGGACTCCCGGAAGGGTGTCGAAGCCTACTCGCTCCTGAGGGCCCGGACCGGATCCACCGACGCGGCCCGCCGGGCCGGAAGCCAGGTCGCCGCCAGGGCGATCGCCGCCAGCAGCAAGGGGACCGAGACGAAGGCCACCGGGTCCACCGCCCGTCCCGTGTAGAGGAGGTCCCGGAGGAAGCCGGCCACGCCCAGGGACGTCGCCACCCCGATCGCCACCCCCAGGAGGGTCAGCCGGACGCCGCTGCCCAGCACCGTCCGGACCACCCGTCCCCGCCCGGCTCCCAGCGCCACCCGGATCCCGATCTCCCGGGTGCGCCGGGCCACCGAGTACGCGGTCACCCCGTAGATGCCCACCGCCGCCAGGGTCAGGCCCAGGAGGCCGAAGAGCCCGAGGGCTCCACCCGCAAGGCGGGCCGGCAGCATGGCGAGCCCCAGGTGGTTCTCCATCGTCCGGACGTCGAAGACCGGGAGCGCCGGATCCCGCTCCCGGACGAGTCGCCGGACCTCGGGCGCCAGGGCGGCCGGGTCGCCCGACGTTCGCACGTGGAGGGTCCCGCTGTGCTGGAAGACCTGAGCCATGGGCAGGTACATGTAGTCCAGCGGCTCCTCGCCGAGCCGGCTGTACTTGCCGGACTCCACCACCCCGACGACCCGGCGCTCCCGGGAGCCGGTCTGCACGATCTCTCCGACCGGGTCCCGACCGGGCCAGAAGCGCTCGGCCATCGTCTCGTTGACCACGATCACCCCGGCCGACGCCGTGTCGTCCCGGGCGGTGAAGCCCCGGCCCCGGAGCACCGAGATGCCCATGGCCTGGAAGTACCCGGGCCCCACCACGTTGTAGTCGATGCTCATCTGCTCCTCGGGGCCGGGCTCGTAGCCGGGCACCGAGACGCCGGTCTGCTGGCCGGAGAAGCCCAGGGGAACCACCTCGGCCCAGGCGGCGGCCTGGACGTCGGGCCGGGACTCGAGGCGCTCCCGGAGCTCCCGATAGAGCGACTCGGTGCGGGCCCGGTCGTAGCCCTGGAGTCCCGGGTTCACCGAGGCCAGAAGGAGGTTCTCGGCCTCGAAGCCCACGTCGATCTCGGTGGCCGCCTGGAGGTTCCGGAGAAAGATGCCCGCCCCGAGGAGGAGCACGACGGAGAGCGCCATCTGCACCACCACGAGGCCCCGGCTCACACGGCGCTCCTTTCCGGGGGCGGCGCCGCTCTCGCCCTTGAGCGCCGACACGGTCTCGGGCTTCGACGCCTGGAGGGCGGGGACCAGCCCGAAGAGCAACCCGGTCACCCCCGCCACGACCAGGGTGAAGAGGAGCACCGGCCCGTTCACGGCCACGTCGATATCGACGGGCATGTCGGTCGGCAGCTGCACGCGACTCAGCACCCGGACGGCCCCGAATGCCAGTGCCAGTCCGGCCGTCCCGGCGACCGCCGCGAGGAGAAGGCTCTCGGTCAGGAGCTGGCGCACGACCCGGCCCCGCCCCGCCCCGAGGCTGAGACGGATCCCCATCTCCCTGCGCCGGTCCGCGGCCCGGGCCAGGAAGAGGTTGGCCACGTTGACGCAGGCGATGAGCAGGAGCAGCCCCACCACCACCATGACCACCGTGGAGAGGCCGACCTGGGCGTCCCGGAACATGGGATGGATACCGGCCTCCTCCTGGGGCACCACCCGGATTCCGCTCCGCTCGTAATGCTCCGGGTGGTCGTCCCGGAGGCCCGCCAGGATCGTCTCCGTGCCCCGGCGCGTCTGCTCGACGGTGGTCCCGGGGCGCGTCCGGGCCAGGACGCTGAGGAAGTTCGAGCCCCGGTTCTCCATCTTGCTGCCCGCCCCCGGCTCGAGCTGGGGCTGCATGACCAGGGGAGCCCAGAGAGCGGGGGCGGCGATCGAGACCGGCCCCTTGAAGCCCTCGGGCGCCACGCCGACCACCTCGAAGCGCCGGCCGTTCAGGCTGACGGTGCGGCCCACGACGTCCGGGTCGCCGCCGAAGCGGGAACGCCATTCCCCGTGGCTCAACACCACCACCGGATGAGCGCCGGGACCCCGGGACTCCTCGGGAAGGAAGGTGCGCCCCCGGGCGGCCTCGACGCCGAGGACGTCGAAGAAGTTCGCCGAGACCATCTGGCCCATGGCGATCTCGCTCCGGCCCTCCGTGCTCAGGCTCACGGGCTGGAAGCTCCACGCCGCCACGCCCTCGAACAGCCCCTCGCCCCGCTCCTGAAGGTCCCGGAAGTGTGGGATCGAGTTCGAGCCGTACTCGATGCCCGGCCACGTCCGATAGAGCTGGACGAGCCGCTCCGGCTCCTGAACGCCGGGCAGGGGCCGGAGCAGCAGGGCGTGCACCGCGCTGAACGACGCCGCGTTGAGCCCGATGCCGAGGGCGAGGGTGACCACGGCCGCGGCCGTGAAGACGGGGTTCTTCACGAACATGCGGAGTGCGTAGCGCAGGTCCTGGAGGAGGTCGGTCATGGCGATTCGGCGGTCTCGGGTCGGACGGGGCTCCGGGGCCCGGCCACCCGTCACGATCGGACCCGGACCCCGCTTCTCCAGGACCTACGTCTTTCCCCATTCCCAGGATTCAGCCGCCGGCGCCTCTTCCGACCATTGCCCCCGCCGGCCGTTCCGCCCATGCTTGGATTCCTGACGGCCTCACTCCCGCGCCCCGCATGAGCGACCCTCCCACGAACGCCGTGACGCCGAAGGTGGTCGTGAGCCGGTGCCTCGGCTTCGCCGCCGTCCGCTACGACGGCCAGCTCCTCGAGAGCCGCTTCGTCGAGGCACTCCGCGACCACGTGGAATTCGTCCGGGTCTGCCCGGAGGTGGAGATCGGAATGGGGGTGCCCCGGGACCCGATCCGGATCGAGGTCGCCGGCGGCGAGCGCCGGCTCGTCCAGCCGTCCACCGGCACGGACTTCACGTCGGAGATGCGCGCCTTCGCCGACGACTTCCTCGGCAAGCTCGACGCGGTGGACGGCTTCATCCTGAAGTCGAAGTCGCCGTCCTGCGGGATCGTGGACACCAAGTTCTTCGCCGAAGGAGGCGGGGGAGGGCCCCTGGGCCGGGACGCCGGGCTCTTCGCCGAGGCCGTCCTGGGGCGCTTTCCCTGGGCTGCGGTCCAGGATGACGAACGTTTGACGAAGTATTTACCTAGACATCGGTTCCTCACCCACCTCTGGGCCGTGGCCCGTCTCCGGCGGGTGGAGGCCACCGGCGAGATGAGCGAGCTGGCGGCGTACCATGCGGCGTACGAGAATCTCCTGACGGCCACCGGAGAGGAGCCCCGCCGCCTCGGGCGCCTCGTGGCGAACCCCGGCGGGCGGTCCTTCGAGGAGCTCGTGGCCGACTACCGACGGGAGCTCGGCCGGGCCCTCTCGGGGCCGGCGGCGTTCGACGACGTCGCGATCCCGGAGGGCTTCGAGCCCTACCCCCGGGCCCTCGCCGGGCTCTCGAAGACGGAGGCGGGACGGCCCGTCTGATTCGACGTGGGACCCCGGGGCCCCGGGAGCCGGGGCGCTCGGCGAACCCGTGACAAGGAGTGACAGCGATGCGCACCAGAATTCTCACGGCCGC
>CAZMPV010000219.1:0-5463 GCA_964567985.1 uncultured Gemmatimonadaceae bacterium | reverse complement strand
CCCACGGCTCTCTCCCGGCGGTCGGTTCGCGTGTGGAGCCGGCTCCTGGATTCTGTCCGGGGTCTGCCGGCCCCCGCTTATTACTACTTATGTAGTAGCATCTTACAGGAGGGCGCTGGGGCTGTCAACTATGTTGGTAGTAGACAGTCCGCCGAACGGAAGAGGGTCCGCCGCGTCGTCTGGTGAATCAGCGTCCGCTCCCCGGCGCATCGGAGCTCGATCTGTTGTGCCCCGGCATTCCCGGCACAATTATGGATGGAGGGTGCCCGTAATCGGGTGCTCCGGTTTGACTTCGGCAGGCGTCCGGCTCGCCCGATTCCCGCTCGCTTCGCCCCCCACGGGAATCGGGGCCGCGTAGGGGAGCTCCTTCCCCAGTCGGATCCCTCCGGTGCGACCATCCCGTCCATGCTCGCCCATCCATGCTCGAGCGCGGGCCCGCCCCCCTTCGACGGCCTGTCCCCCCCTTCATCGAACTCCCGACCACGGAGCGGAAGACCATGCACATCGATTCCCATCAGATCCGAGACGACGCCGGCGAAGCCCTCCCGTTCGTGGAGAGCCCCAACGTGGGTGGAGCCCTGGACCCCGGGTACGTCGTCATCCACTACACCGCCGGAAGCGGAGCCGACGCGTCGATCCGTTGGCTGACCCGGGAGCGGGCGCGGGCGTCGGCTCACGTCGTGGTGTCCCGCGACGGCTCCGTGACTCAGCTCGTTCCCCTGGACCGGGTGGCGTGGCACGCGGGAGCGAGCCGGTGGGAAGGGGTGGAGGGCCTGAACCGGCACTCCATCGGAATCGAGCTGGACAACGCCGGACGCCTGCATCGTGAGGGAGAGCGGTGGTGCGCGTGGTTCGGCACCGAGATTCCCGACGACGAGGTCGTGGTGGCGACCCACAAGCACGAGGACGAGCCGTGTGGCTGGCACGCCTACACCCGGGAGCAGATCGAGGCGACGCTGGAGATCGCCAGCGCCCTCGTCCAGGCGTATGAGATCGCGGACATCGTCGGACACGACGACATCGCCCCGGAGAGAAAGAGGGATCCCGGTCCGGCGTTCCCCATGCAGAGCTTCCGGGCCCGCATCCTGGGCCGATCCGAAGACCACCTCCCCGTCTACGAGACGACCACCCACCTGAACATTCGCTCCGGTCCGGGAACCGAGCACGAGAAGCTTCCGACCAGCCCCCTGGCGGACGGGAGCCGTCTGCACGTCCTCCAGAAGGCCGGCGCATGGCGCATGGTGAAGGTGGTGGACGACGTGGCCGGCGAAGAGGACGTCGAAGGCTGGGTGCACGGGCACTACATTCGCCGGACCGGCTGAGCCGCGGAGGAGGGAGATCATGCCGACGGGATGGGTCAGGGCCTGGGACGAAGAAGGGGAACGGACCGAACTCCGCACGGGCAAGGAACGCTCCCGGTGGCGACGGAGCTTCCGCACCGACGTTCATCGGGAGGCGAGGGCCTCCTCCGACGTGACCGGGCAGCTCCGCTGGGGAGACGAAGTGGAGCTCCCGTCGGGCATTCGTGCGGGAACGTGGACACCGGTACGGGTGGAGGGCCGGGAGCGCTTCGTCCGGAGCCGGCACCTGGTCGAGGTCGCGTACGTCTCCCGGGGAGAGGAGGGGACCTCGTACACGGCGCCCCTGCGCTTCGCCGACGGGGGCGAGGTGAATCTGCTCTGGGGAGACCTCGTCCAGATCGTCCGTCCCTCGGTGAGTACCTGCGAGGTGCGAGCCCGGGGCATGAGGGGCACCATGGAGAAGGCCCGGCTCCAGTCCGAGCCCCTCGTGGAGGTCTACTTCATCGACGTGGGACAGGGGGACGGCGTCCTGGTCCGGCTGCCCTCGGGCCGGCACATGCTCATCGACGGCGGCCTTCCCCGCTCCCTCCAGATGTCCGGGAAGAACGCGGCCGATTTCGTCGACTGGAAGTTCCATCGCGACTACGGCCACTACCGGATCTCCCTGGACGCCGTGGTCGCGTCCCACTCCGACTACGACCACTACGGGGGCCTGTGGGACCTGATCCGACCGGGCGCCATGAACGATCCGGAACTCGACTGCATCGAGGTGTCGGTGGACGCATTCTGTCACCCCGGGCTGTCCCGATGGGAAGAGCGGGACGGTGCCGACCCGCCCCACCGGAACGGGCTGGGTCCCAATGACGACGGGTGGTTCGTCCGCCTCCTGGGCGACCGGAACGACGCCGAGGCCGCCCTGGTGGACGGGGCCTCCGACGAGCTGGGTGGATACTGGAAACGATTCGTCCGGGACCTTCTCCAGGAAAACCCCCACGCCACGGTCACGAGGCTGGGCCTGCCGGAGGCGGTCCTGGTGGAGGGCGGGACCTTTCCCAGGATCTGGCCCGACGAGGAGACCGCGGAGATCAAAGTGCTGGGTCCGGTGACCCGACGACGGGGCGGGGACCCGGCCCTTCCGGACCTGGGGGATCGGGGCCAGAACACGAACGGCCACAGCGTCTGTCTCCGTATCGACCACGGGGGCGCCCGGCTCCTCCTGACTGGAGACCTGAACGAGGCGAGCCACGATTGGCTCATGGACCGCTACGGCGACCGGATCGCCGCCTTCAACTGCGACGTGGCCAAGGCCTGCCACCACGGCAGCGGCGACATCTCCTACCGCTTTCTGGAGCGGGTGAACGCGGCCGCCACGGTGATCTCGTCCGGCGACGCCGAGGGGTTCGGCCATCCGCGACCGGAGGTGGTGGCCGCCAGCGCGGTGACGGGCCACGTGACGGTGGACCGGGAGCGAGACCGACTGATCACGCCCCTGGTCTACATGACGGAGGTGGAGCGGTCGGTCGAGGTCGGGAAGGTGACCCACATCACCATCTCCCGGTATCCCACGGGCGACGAGGGCTTCGAAGACGGGGCGCTCTTCGCCATTCCCCGGAACGAGATCTCGGACCACGCTCTGCCCACCTGGAGCGACCGCCGAGCCATGGCCGAAGATCCGGAGCACGCCGAGGAGCTGGAAGAGGCGGCGGTGGACCGGGAAGACGCGCGCCTCGACGAGGCGTACCAGCGTCAAGCCGCCGCCCGGACCCGGGCCCAATACCACTACAGAACGGTCCACAGGCTCTTCAGCCCCCGCTACGGCAACCAGTCGGTGTGGAACTCCCGCATCATGACGAAGAACCACTACGGTCTGGTCAACGTCCGTACGGACGGAGAGACCGTCATGTGCGCCACCATGAAGGAGTCCGGGGAGGGATGGACCGTGCACACCTTCCCGGCTCGCTTCGGCTCCCGGGGCTGACTTCCTCCGGGAAGGCCGTTCCTCCAGCCATGGACTCGCCCACCAGGACGCCAAAATTCAGTAGGGGGTCCACCCCGCCCATTCAGCCATGGACTCGCCCCGGCGTGCGTTGACCCACCCATGACTTTCGGTATATCTTCGGTTCCCCGTGACGCTGTCCTCCCCTCCGAAGCGGCGGCGGCCGGACCCCGTTTTCCCGTCGGCCACGCCGGCCGGGAAGGCCGGTCCGGAAACGCGAACCGAAGCACGGCGCACCCCGGATGTCCGCTCCCTACGTCGAGCTCCACTGCCACTCGGGCTACTCCTTCCTGGACGGGGCCTCCCACCCCGAAGAGCTCGTCCTCCAGGCGAAGGCCCTGGGCTACCCGGCCCTGGCCCTGACCGACCACGACGGCCTCTACGGCTCCATGGAGTTCGCCCGCTTCGCCCGGGCCGAGGGGCTCCAGCCCATCACCGGCGCCGAGGTGACCGTGGACGCGGCGTCGGTGGCCGAGCTGGAAGCGTGGGCGGCGGCCCGGTCCGTCGGCTCCGGCTCGACGGCCCGGCGGGCCGCCTCCCCGGGGTCTCCAGCGGACGGCCGCTCCCCCACCCCCTACCTCTTCCGGGGCTTCCTGGGCCCCGACCGTCCCGGCGCCGGCGACGGGGCCCGGCGTCACCCCGGGGCCAGCGTCCATCTGACGCTGTTGGCCGAGACGCCCACCGGCTACGCCAACCTCTGCCGGCTCCTGACCGGAGCCCACATGGAGGCCGCCGAGCGGGGCGAGCCCCGGCTCCCCTTCCCCGCCCTCCTGGAGCGGCCCGAAGGGCTGATCTGCCTCACCGGCTGCCGCCGGAGCCCGTTGCTGGCCGCCCTGGAGGACTCGGTGGACGCCGCCGAAGGCCTGGCCCGGCGCCTCCGGGACGCCTTCGGCCCGGAGCGCCTCTTCGTGGAGCTCCAGCACAACCTGGTCCACCGCGACGCCCGGCGGCTCCGGGCCCTGGGCCGGCTGGCCGACCGCCTCGGGCTGCCGACGGTGGCCACCGGCAACGTCCACTACCACCGTCGGCAGCGGCATCGCCTCCAGGACGCCCTGGTCGCCGTCCGGACCCGCTCCACCCTGGACGCCACCCACCCCCTGCGCCGACCCAACTCCGAGTTCCACCTCCGGGCCCCCGAGGCCGTGGCCCGGCGCTTCCGTGAGCGGCCCGAGGCGGTCCGGAACACGCTCCGGATCGCCGAGCGCTGCGCCGCCTTCGACCTCACCGAGGACCTGGGCTACGAGTTCCCGGACTTCGAGGGGAGCGGCAACGGGAAGACCGCCCTGCAGGTCCTGGCCGAGGTCTGCTGGACGAAGCTCGAGGAGAAGTACCCGACGGGGCCGGGCGCCCGACGTCGGGCCGGGACCGACGAGGGCGGTGCCCCGCCGACCGGCGAGCTCCGGGAGCGCCGGGCCGAGGCCGAGCGGCGGCTGAACGAGGAGCTCCGCCTGGTGGAGCGCCACGGCCTGGCCGGCTTCTTCCTGGTCTACCGGGACATCCTGAACCTGGCCCGGGAGGTGGCCCGGGAGGTCCGCTCCGGGGCGCCCCGGGCCGGGGCCGGCCAGCCTCCGGGGCGGGGCCGGGGCTCGTCGGTCTCCTCCATCGTCTGCTACCTGATCGGCCTCTCCCACGTCGACCCGGTCGAGACCGACCTCTTCCTGGGCCGCTTCCTGAACGAGGCCCTGGGCTCGGTGCCGGACATCGACCTGGACTTTCCCCGGGACATCCGGGAGGAGCTGATCCTGGCCGTCTACGAGAAGTACGGCGCCGAGCACGCCGGCCTGGTCTGCACCTTTCCCACCTACCGCTTCCGGAGCGCGGTCCGGGAGCTGGGCAAGGCCCTGGACCTGCCCGCCGGCGACCTGGAGAAGCTGACCAAGCTCGGCGAGCGGGGCTCGGCCGCGGCGCTGCGGGACGAGCTGGAGCGGATCCCCGAGTTCCGGGACCGGGCCGGCGAGCCCCCCTGGTGCCACCTGGCCGACCTGGCCGAGCAGATCAGCGGCCTGCCCCGGCACGTCTCCCAGCACGTCGGCGGGATGATCATCTCCAGCCGCCCGCTCCTGGAGCTCGTGCCCCTGGAGCCCGCCGCCATGGAGGGCCGGGTCCTCTGTCAGTGGGACAAGGACTCCTGCGACGACGCCGGCTTCATCAAGATCGACTTCCTGG
>CAZMPV010000218.1:0-5470 GCA_964567985.1 uncultured Gemmatimonadaceae bacterium | reverse complement strand
CCGCTCCATGGCCAGGATCGAGAAGGCGGCCTCGGCGGCGCCCGCGGCCCCGAGCATGTGGCCCGTCATCGACTTGGTCGACGAGACCGGGAGGCGGTCGGCGTTTCGTCCGAAGACTTCCCGGATCGCTGCGGCCTCCGCGGGGTCGCCCACCGGGGTGGAGGTCGCGTGGGCGTTGACGTAGTCCACTTCGTCCGTGGAGACGGCCGCGTCGGCCAGGGCTTCCCGCATGGCCCGCTGACCCCCTTCGTGCCCGGGGGCCGGGGCGGTGAGGTGGTGGGCGTCGGCGGTGGAGCCGTAGCCCGCCAGCTCCGCCCGGATCTCGGCTCCCCGGTCCAGGGCGTGCTCCAGGCGCTCCAGGAGGAGGACGGCCGCCCCCTCCGCCAGGACGAAGCCGTCCCGGTCCCGGTCGAAGGGACGGCTCGCGCGCTCCGGCTCGTCGTTGCGGGTCGAGAGGGCCCTGAGGGCGTTGAAGCCGCCCACCGCCATGAGGCACACGGCCGCCTCGGTCCCGCCGGCCAGCACCACGTCGGCCCCGCCCCGCTGGATCAGCCGCATGCCCTCTCCCAGGGCGTGGGCGCTCGTCGCGCACGCGGAGTTGGTGGCCCAGTTCGGGCCCTTGAAGCCGTGGCGGATGGCGATCCGGGCCGGGGCCATGTTGCCGAGGAGCTGGAGGAGGAAGAGCGGATGGATGGTGCCGGGGCCCTTTTCCACGGCCCGGCTGTACTGCTCTTCCGCGTAGGCGAGCCCCCCGACGCAGGAGCCGACGATCACGGCGCCCCCCTCCGCCCGGCCCGGCGCCATGCGGAAGCCGGCGTCGGCCAGCGCCATGTCCGAGGCGGCGACGGCGAATTGCTGGAAGCGCTGCATCCGCCGGGCCTCCTTCCCCTCCAGGAAGTCCGACGGCTCGAAGTCGGTGACCTCCCCGGCGAAGCGGGTCGCCAGGCCCGAGGCGTCGAAGGAACTGATCGGTCCGATGCCGCTTCGGGCCGTCACCAGCGCCTCCCACGTGGCGTCCTCGCCGACCCCGCACGGAGTGACCAGGCCGATGCCGGTGACGACGACGCGGAGGCTCAAGGCGTGCGGCTCACTGGTGCGGGGGCGAGGAGATCTCGACGGACGACGGTCGGTCCGGGGGAAGGGAAGCCCCCGGCGCGTGGGACCGATTCAAGAAGTATCACCGGCCCCCGGCCACCGCAACCGGGCTCCGACGGTGGCTGACGGGCTCCGGGTCGCCCTGGTCGTCCAGGGAGAGGGACGGGGCCACATGACCCAGGCCCTGGCGGCCCAGGAGGCGCTGCTGGACGGCGGGCACGGGATCGCCGGAATCTTCCTCGGGACGAGCGAGCTCCGGCCCGTTCCCGACTTCTTCCGGGAGCGGGCGACGGTGGAGGTCGAGACGTTCGAGGCGCCGATGCTGGTGCCCGGCGGAGACGGCCGGGGGATGAGCCGGCTCGCCACCGCGCTGCACAATCTCCGGCGCATTCCCCGCTACGTGGCCAGCGGCCTCTTCCTCGCCCGGCGGCTCCGGGAGGAGGATCCGGACGTCGTCCTCAACTTCTTCGACCTGGTCGCCGGCTTCGTCTGCGGCCTCTTCCGGCCCGGCCGCCGACGGCTCGTCGTCGGGCACCACTTCCTCTTCGACCATCCGGACTTTCCCCGGCCCGACGCCGGCCTCCCGGGGTGGTGGGGACTCCGGACGCTCACGGCCTTCACCGCGATGGGAGCGGATCGGCGGATCGCACTCTCCTTTCGTCCCGACGACCACCCCCGGGGCGACACGGCGGTCCTGCCGCCGCTGCTGCGCTCCGCGATCCTCGAGGCCGAGCCGGAAGAGGGAAACCACGTTCTGGTCTACCTCCTGAACCCGGGCTACGCCGCCGAGCTGCGGGCCTGGCACCGGGAGCACCGGGACGTTCGCGTGGAGGCCTTCTGGGACCGGGCGGACGCCCCCGGGACGCTGGAGGTCCACGAGAACCTCCGGGTCCACCGCCTCGACGACCGGGACTTCGTCGAGCTGCTCCGGAGCTGCCGGGGGCTGGCCACGACCGCGGGATTCGAGTCGGTCTGCGAAGCCATGTATCTCGGGAAGCCGGTGCTGGCCGTCCCAACCGAAGGCCACGTGGAGCAGCGCTGCAACGCCCTGGACGCGGTCCGAGCCGGCGCCGGGATCCAGGGGGACCGCTTCGCCCTGGACGCGCTCCTTGAATACCTGCCCGAGCACCAGAAAGTTGGAGAGGAGTACCGCCGGTGGGTGCGGAGCGGTCCGGGCCGGCTCGTGGAGATCGTGGAGGGTAGCAGCGTGGACGGGCCTCCCGGGGCCGACCCGCCGGCCGGGAATGGAAGGCATTGAATTAGCATTCAAATTCAATGAACGAGCCGCAGATCGGCTCCTCGAGAGAAGGCACCACCATGACCAAGGACGCCCCGACTCTCCGAACCGGGTCTCCGACCCTCCCTGCCGTTCTTCGCGCCGCGGCGGCCCCGCTCATGGTGGTCGCCCTGGTCCTCCTCCTGGGAGCCGGAGCCGCCGGGCCGCTGCAGGCCCAGGGCCGCAGCTACCACATCGAGGAGTTCCACGCGACCCTCGACGTCCAGGAGGACGGCACCCTCGAGGTGCTGGAGCGGATCCGCTTCCGCTTCAACGGATCGTACAACGGCATCTACCGGACCATTCCCCTGGAGTACCGGACGCCCCAGGGCTTCCGCTACAAGCTCTACCTGGACGTGGAGCACGTGGGCGACGAGACGGGGAGCTCGCTGCGCTACGAGGAGAGCAGGGAGGGTCCCTACAGGAAGCTCAAGGTCTGGGTCCCCGGGGCCAACGACGCGTCCCGGACGGTGGCGATCCGCTACACGGTGGAGAACGGGCTCCGCTTCTTCGAGGAGGGTGAGGCCGAAGGCTTCTCCGACGCCCACGACGAGCTCTACTGGAACGTCACCGGCGACGAATGGGAGGTGCCGATCGACCGGGCGACGGCCCGGATCGAGCTTCCGGAGGGCGTGACCGGCACGCGGGCCACGGGCTACACCGGGCCCCGGGGCTCGAGGGCGAAGAATCTCACGATCGAGGAACTAGAGGACGGATTCTACATCGAGACCACCGAGCGCCTCGACTACCACGAAGGCCTCACGGTGGTGGCCGGCTGGGACCCCGGCGTGGTTGAGCGGCCGGGCGCCCTGGACAAGGCCGGCTTCTTCCTCCGGGCCAACTGGATCCTCTTCTTCCCCCTCGTGGTGGCCGGGATCATGGGATGGCTCTGGCACACCCGGGGCCGGGATCCCGAGCTCCGCTCGGTCATGCCCCAGTACGAGCCCCCGGAGGGGCTTTCCCCGGGGACGGTCGGCACGCTGATCGACGACACGCCCGACACCCGGGACCTCGTGGCCACCCTGGTCGACCTGGCGGTCCGGGGATACCTGAGCATCGAGGAGCTCGACAAGAACACCGTCGTCGAGTTCTTCACCGGGGCCGACTACCGCTTCAAGCGGGAGAAGGACGCCTCGGAGTGGCGCGACCTTCTGGACCACGAGCGGGAGGTCCTGGAGGGAATCTTCGGCTCCGGCGGGTACGAGAGCGTCGTCGATCTCTCGGAGCTCAAGAACGAGTTCTACAAGCACACCGAGGACTTCGAGGACGACATCTACCGCCGGCTCATGGATCTGGGCTTCTACCACAAGCGGCCGGACAAGGTGAAGCAGGCCTACATCGGGATCGGGATGCTCTTCCTGATCGTCGGATTCGTCGCGTTCATCTTCGTGGGGGCGTCGCTCAGCGCCGTCACGCCGATGGGGCTCATCGCGGCCGGCGTGGGCAGCGCCGCCGCGGTCTTCGGCTTCGGCTGGTTCATGCCGGCCCGGACCGTGGAGGGCACCCGGACCCTCGAGCACGTCCTGGGCTTCGAGGAGTTCCTGGACCGGGTCGAGGAGGACCGCTTCAAGCGGATGATCGACTCGCCGGACCTCTTCGAGAAGTACCTCCCCTTCGCCATGGCGCTCGGGGTGGACGAGAAGTGGGCGAAGGCCTTCGAGGACCTGGTGACCGAGCCGCCGGACTGGTATTCGAGCCACCGGAGCGGCCGCTTCCGGACGACGACCTTCGTCCACGACATGGGCACCCTGCAGAGCCGGGCCGGGAGCGCGATGACGTCGGCGCCCCGGAGCAGCTCGGGGAGCTCGGGCTTCAGCGGGGGCGGCGGGTTCAGCGGAGGAGGCTTCGGCGGCGGGGGCGGCGGAGCGTTCTGACCTACAGCAGCATCGCCGCCGGTTCCTCCAGCATCGCCTTGAGCGTCCGGAGGAAGCGGGAGCCGGTGGCGCCGTCGATGACCCGGTGGTCGCAGCTCATGGTCACGGTCATCCGGGGCCGGACCTCGAGCTCGCCCTCCACGGCCACCGGCTTCTCCTCCACCGCGCCCACGGCGATGATGCCGGCCTCGGGCGGGTTGATGACGGCGGTGAACTCCTGGATGCCGAACATCCCCAGGTTCGAGACCGAGAAGGTCGCGCCCGTGTACTCCTCGGGCTTGAGCTTCTTCTCCCGGGCCCGGGCCGCCATGTCCTGCACCTCCCGGCCGATCTCGGCCACGCCCTTCCGGTGGGCGTTCCGGACCACCGGGGTGATCAGGCCGTCCTCCACGGCCACGGCGACCCCGATGTGAACCCGGCTGAAGCGCCGGATCGAGTCGCCCTGCCAGGCGGCGTTGCACTCGGGGTGCTGCCGGAGGGCCGAGGCGGTGGCCCGGATGATCAGGTCGTTGATCGAGACCTTCTCGCCGTCCTCCTCGAGGATCGCGTTGATCCGCTTCCGGGCCTCCAGGGCCCGGGCCATGTCGACCTCGATGCGGAGGAAGAAGTGGGGGACCGGCCCCAGGGACTCGGTGAGCCGCCGGGCGATCGTCTTCCGCATCTGGCTCAGCGGGACGTCCTCGTAGGCCTCCTCCGGAGCCTCCTCGAGGGCCTCCGGGAGCTCGGCGGGCTCGGGCGCCGCAGGGGCCTTCTCCCGCTCCTCGATGGCGGTCTCCACGTCCCGCTTGACGATCCGGCCGCCGGGGCCCGAGCCGTCCACGGCCGCCAGCTCCAGGTCGGCCTCCTCGGCCAGCCGCCGAGCCAGCGGCGAAGCCTTGATGCGTCCGCCTTCGGCCCGGGCGGGCTCGGGTGTCGCCGGCTCCTCGGCGGCGGCGGCCGCCGCCTCCTCCTCTTCCTCTTCCTCCTCTGGAGCGGCCTCTGCCTCTTCTTCCGCCTCCTCCGCCGCTTCCTCGGCGTCCTCTTCCGCCGCCGCGGCCCCGGCGCCGTCGCCGCCCACTTCCTCCAGCAGCTCCTCGATGTCCTCGTCGGCGCCGGCGATCACGGCGATGACCTCGCCCACCGGGGCGGTCCCGCCCTCGCCGAGCAGGATTTTCCGGAGGACGCCCTCGCCCCGGGCCACGAGCTCCATCGTCGCCTTGTCGGTCTCGATCTCGGCGAGGACGTC
>CAZMPV010000217.1:2270-5472 GCA_964567985.1 uncultured Gemmatimonadaceae bacterium | reverse complement strand
GTGGTGCCGATGAAGGTGATGGCGCTGGCCTGGGTGGCCATGACCGAGAGGCCGATGGCGGCCCACGGCATGCGGCGGTTGGCCAGGAAGAAGCCCTCCACCCCGACGTTCTTCCGGCTCTGCCAGACGGCGAAGCCGACGACGCCGAGGAAGTAGAGGCCGAAGATCGCCCAGTCGAGCGGGCTCACGGGCGCCCCCTCGCCCCGACCGGGCCCGGTTCGCCCCTCCCGTCCGGCCGGATCACGTTCCGCTGAAGTTCAGCGTGCGGGTGAAGACCACGAGGAAGGCAACCGTGACCAGGAACCAGACGATCACCGTGGCATAGAGGGCCCCCCAGGAGGGAAACGGCCCGCCCGGGCCCTCCTCCTCGACCCCGAAGACCTCCTCCGGGTCGGGGGCTTCGGCCTCGCCGGGGTCGATCCGCTCCGGGTCGGGGACCTGGGGCTCGCTCACGGAGATCCCGCGCCGTGGTGGGCTTTCCACTCCCCGACGTCCAGCGACACCAGGTTGGCGAAGAGCCGGTACGCCCCCGGCACACCCTCCGGCCACTGCCGGAAGAAGGCGAGCCCCGTGTAGATCCAGAGGCCCTCGCCCACGGGGGCCACCAGGAGCGAGCCCCGCTTCGGCTCCTCGCCGGGGTCGGACATCTCCATCAGGGGCGTGTAGCGGTCGTCCCACTCGCCCAGGAAGTAGAGCCCCCGCTCCTGGGCCCACCCCCGGAAGTCGGCGTCGGTGATCCGGTTCGGCCGGGTGAAGACCGGGGAGTCCGGATCGAGCAGCGTGACCTCGGCGTCCTCGTCGGTCACCCGGTCGTGGGGCCGGCTGATGCGCACCGGGTAGGGCGCGTAGCCCGCCCCGGAGAACGGGTACTTGTTGTACTGGACCAGCAGCGTGCCGCCGTCCCGGACCCACTCCAGGAGCTGGCCGTTGGCCGCCACCAGGTCCGGGCGGGTCTCGTAGGCCCGGACCCCGGTCACCACCACGTCGTAGGCGGAGAAGTCTCCGTCCCGGACCCGGGCGGGTCCCAGGAGGTCGACCTGGACCCCGAGCTGGCGCAACGCCTCGGCGCCGTCGTCGCCCGAGCCCATGATGTAGCCGACCCGGAGGCCTTCATCCACGGCCACCGGAAACATGGAGACCCGGGCCCGGGACGGCTCGAAGAGGAAGGCCGGGGGGATGTGGGGATAGTCGACGAGGTCGAAGCCCTCCCGGTACGTCCGGCCGTCGGAGGTCTCGGCCACGGCCCGGAGCCGGTGCGCGCCCTCCGAGGCCGCCTCCCCGGGCCGCACGCTGAAGCTGACGCTCCGGCCCTCCCCGGGCTCGCCGAGCTCGAAGGAGACCGACGACGGCTCCACCGTCCACCCCTCCGGGGCCTCGAGGCGGAGGGTCCCGCTCCGGCCGGCCTCGGCCTGGTTCCGGAGCGCCACGCTCACCGTCCGGGCTCCCCTCCGGTCCACCGGCCACGCCATGACCCTGGGCTCGAGGCCCACCGAGAGCGCCGGCGCCACCAGGAGCGGCTCGGTGTACTGGCCCCCGGCCGGCTCCACGCCCACGTAGCGGGCCGGCCGCCTCGTCCGGAGCTCGGCGGAGCCGCCCTCCCCGGCGTCGACCGTCATCTCCACGGCCCCGGAGGCCACCGGCGGATTCCTCGGTAGCCCCCAGAGGCTCCGGTCCTCGGGCCAGCGGTACATCTGGCCGTCCCGGGACTCCTCCAGGTAGTAGAGCCGGGACGGCTCGGCGTCCGCCGGGACCCGGACCCGGTAGCGCCAGCGGCGCAGCGTCCCGGGGGCGACGTCGGCCGGGCCTTCGACCACCGTCTCGGGGTCCTGGCCGAAGAAGCGGGCCCTGAAGCCCCCGTTCTCCGTCCGGGCCGGCCCCACCGCTTCCGCCCGCCAACCGTCGGGGAGGTCGAGGACCGACGTGGCGTTCCGGATCCGGAAGGGCCCACCGTTCCAGACCGCGACCTGGACGTTCAGCGTCTCGCCGGGCACCACCTGGTCGTCGTCGGCCCGGACGTCCACGACCACCCCGGCGGCCGCCAGGAGGCCCTCCCGGAGCTGCCCGGCCCGGCGGGTCAGGACCCGGCGGGCTTCGGCGGCGTCCGGCCCGCCGCCCACGGCGGAGAGAGCGGCGTCCAGGTGCCCGGCGGCCTCGACCAGCGACGGCACCGCGTCGGACGGCCGGGTCGCGCTCAGGCGGGCCTCCGCGCTCCGGAGGGCCTCCCGGTACGCCTCGACGTGGCCCCGCACCCGCTCCCCGTGGTCAGCGTCGAGCCCGTCGGCGACACCCGCCAGAGCCGTATCGACGCCGGCGAAGATTCCGGGGTCGCCGGCCGGCGCGTCCACCCGGCTCTCCACGAGCGTCACCGAGGTGGTCCGGGGACCCATGGGCTCCGGCACCCCCATGTCCTGGGAGCGGTGCTGGCTCCGGCTCTGCATGGCGAGCTGGAAGTGGGAGCGGCCCAGGAGGGGGTCGAAGTCGCCGACCTCGATCCTCGACGACGCCTCGTCCGGATCGAACCGGGCCGAGCGGTACAGCTTGCTCGGCGTCCACGGCTCGACGGCGTCGGGACCGGTGAGCTGCTCCGGGAAGCGGCCGGGGTCGCCGGCGACGTCGAAGGCCTCGTAGGCGGTGATGCCGGCCACCTGGTGTTGGCCGTGGCCCGAGCGGGAGGTGCCGTCGAAGATCGAGACCACGACCTGGGGCCGGAAGCTCCGGACGACCCAGACCACGTCGGCCAGGACCTCGTCCCGGGGCCAGTACCCGAACGTCTCCTCGGCGGTCTTCGAGTAGCCGAAGTCGAAGGCCCGGGTGAAGAACTGCCCGCCCCCGTCGAGCTCCCGGGCGGCCAGGAGCTCGCCGGTCCGGATGATCCCCAGCCCCTCGTCGAACTCCGGGCCGATCAGGTTCTGGCCACCCTCGCCCCGGCTCAGCGAGAGATACGCCACCTCGGCTCCCCACTTCCGGGCCAGGGCGGCGATCAGGCTGGTGTCCTCGTCGTCGGGATGGGCGCCGATCAGGAGCACCCGCTTCACCCCGTCGAGCTTCCGGAGCTGGAGGCCCGCGTCCACCACGCCCCGCTCCGGCTCCACCATCGTCTGGGCATGAACGGTGCTCGGCGTCGCGCCGGCGGCGAGGAGAAGCAGCAAGAGAGCGGCGAACGTCCCGGAGAGGAGAGCGGCCGCCGGATGTCGGCGTGGGG